>DATLJJ010000188.1:0-6233 GCA_035538975.1 Sphingomonas sp.
CACCTGGTCGACGACCAGGGCTGGCGGATCGAAATCCCAAAATATCCGAAGCTCACCCAGATCTCGGGCTGGCGCCATCCGGCGACCGCGCCGGGTGCCCCGCAGCTTCCGCAGGTCGGCGGGTTCTACACGCAGGACCAGATCCGCAGCATCGTGGCCTATGCCGCCGAACGCGGGATCACGATCGTTCCCGAGATCGAGATGCCCGGCCACGCGCTCGCGGCGATCCGCGCCTATCCCGAGCTCGGCACCGGCACGCCGATCCCGCCGGGCACGGAGAGCGACTGGGGCATCTTCCCCTGGCTCTACAATGTCGAGGATCCGACCTTCGCCTTCCTCGAGGACGTGCTCGGCGAAGTGATGGCGCTGTTCCCGTCCAGGTACATCCATGTCGGTGGCGATGAGGCCGTCAAGGATCAGTGGAAAGCCTCGCCCGCCATCCAGGCAAAGATCAAGACGCTGGGGCTCAAGGACGAGACTGCGCTCCAAGCGTGGTTCATGCATCGGATCGGGGAGTATCTGACCAGGAACGGCCGCAAGCTGATCGGCTGGGACGAGATACTGGAGGGCGAAGTGCCGCCCGATGCGACGATCACTTCGTGGCGCGGGATCGAGGGCGCAATCCACGCGGCGAAGGCCGGGCACGATGCCGTGCTGAGCCCCGCGCCGACCCTCTATCTCAACAATCGCCAGGCATTCGGCGACAGCGAGCCGCCCAGCCACGGCAGCCTGATCGATCTGAAGACGGTCTATGGCTTCGAGCCCGTGCCCGGCGAAATTCCGGCGGACCAGCAGAAGCACATCCTCGGGTTACAGGCCAATCTGTGGACCGAGCATATCCGCACCGAGGGACGCGCCGCGTGGATGACCTTCCCACGCGCCCTGGCGGTCGCCGAGATCGGCTGGTCGGCCAAGGGCGGCCGCAACTACGCCGGCTTCGTCGACCGGCTGCTGCCCCAAATCGAGCGGATGCGCGGCCTCGGGCTGACCGCCGCGTTCAGCGCGTTCGAAGTGAGGCCTGGCTTCGATTATGTGCCAGGCAGCGACAGCGTGACGGTGACTCTCGAAAACCAGTCGGGGCTCGAGATACGCTACACCACGGACGGCAGCCTGGTGACGGCCAAATCGCCGGTCTATTCCGCGCCCTTTACTGTGAAACTGCCCTTCGAGCTCAAGGCGGCGCCGTTCAACCGCGGGCGTGCCGCCCCGGGTGCGATCATGCGGACAGTCACGCCGCAGACCCTGCGCTGGCGCAGCGACGAGTCACTCAAGACGTGCACCAACCGCGTCGTGCTGGCGCTGGAGGACGATTATCCGGCGACCGGCAAGCGCGCGACCTTCGTCACCGACATCTTCAATCCGTGCTGGCTGTGGGAGAAGGCTCCGGTTGGCGGTGCGAAGCAGATCGCATTGAGCGTGGGGCAGATCCCCTTCAATTTCCAGGTCGGCAGGGACGTCGAAGGAATCAAGTTCGCACCGCCGGCCACGCCCGAAGGCGAGTTCGAAGTGCGCGCCGGCGGGTGCGAGGGACCGCGCGTGGCGGTGCTTCCGCTCGCTCCCGCGGCCGCCAATCCGGGCATCACCCGCCTCGTCGCGCCGCTCGCGCGGCGGGAGGGCAACGAGACCCTGTGCATCACCTACACCGCCAAGGGTGTCGAGCCGATGTGGGCGATCGACGCCGTGGAGCTGATCCCTTGAGCGGGAGCCCGGGCGGCACGGTCACGCTGGTCGCTCCCCTGGCAGGCTGGCTGGCGCCGCTCGACGAAGTGCCCGACCCCGTCTTTGCCGAGCGGATGATGGGCGACGGGCTCGCGATCGATCCGGTCGAGGGGCTGCTGCGCGCGCCCGCTGACGGAGAAGTGATCGCGATCCCGGCGAGCGCGCACGCGGTGTCGCTGCGGCTCGACAACGGCGCAGAGCTGCTGATCCACATCGGTCTCGAAACCGTCGCGCTGGCGGGAAACGGCTTCGCGTCGAAGGTCGCCGTGGGCGCCCGCGTCCGTGCAGGCGATCCGTTGATCGCCTTCGACATCGACGCCGTTGCCGAGAACGCCAAGGCGCTGATCACGCCGCTGGTGGTGGCCAACGAAGGCTATGCGATCGCGCTCGATCGACTCGGGCGCGAAGTCGTTGCGGGCGAACCGGTCGCACGCGTGGAACGGTCGACTCCGACGGCAACCGACGGACCACAGGCACCCTCGGCCGAGAGCCACACGCGCGAATTGCTGGTGGCCCCGCCGAACGGGATCCACGCCCGTCCCGCCGCGCGGATCGTCGCGGCGCTCAAGCCGTTCGCAGCCGAGGTCACGTTTCGCCAGGGCGAACGCAGTGCGAATGCACGCAGCACCGTGGCACTGCTCGGCCTCGGCGCCACGCACGGCGAGCGTGTGACGGTTACTGCCACCGGCGCCGACGCGCATGCTGCCGTCGACACAGTGGCGGCGCTACTCGAAAGGATCGCCGGGGAAGAGGCGGCCGAACCCGCGCCCTTCGTCGCCCGGAGAGGCGATGCAGGGCCGGTGACCGCCTCGCCGGGCCTCGCGATCGGGCACGCGCTCCAGTTGCGCCTCGCCGACATCGATGTCCCCCGGGACGGCGCCGGCGTCGCGCAGGAGCACGCTGCGCTCGCCGATGCGCTCGCCCAGGTGTCGGCCGGCCTCGGCGGCGGCACCGGCACCGCGGCGGCGGTGGCCGAGGCGCACCGGGCGCTGCTCGCCGACCCCGAACTCGCCGCTGCGGCCGAACGGCAGATCGCGCTCGGCCGTAGCGCCGCTTACGCGTGGCGCACCGCCAGCCGTGAGGCGGCCACCGCTATCGGCGCCACCGGCGATGCGATGCTGATGGAGCGCGTCGCGGATCTCGCCGATCTCGAACGCCAGGTGATCTCGATCCTCGTCGGTCACGATGCGGCTGCCGACCCTGCCCTTGCGCCCGACACGATCCTGATCGCCGAGGATTTGCTTCCCTCGCAGTTCCTTGCGCTCGACAAGAGCCGGTTGGGCGGTATCTGCACCGCGGCAGGCGGACCTACAGCGCACGTCGCGATCCTCGCCGCCTCTGCGGGGATTCCGATGATCGTGGCTGCGGGGGCCGGGGTGCTGGGCATCGCCGACGGCGCGACGGTGATCCTCGACGCCGACGCGGCGACGATCGCAGTCGAACCGGACGCCGCCGTACTCGCGGCGACGAGCGAACGGCTCGCGCAAGTACGCGAGCGCCGCGCCGCCGAGGTCCGATCCGCGCAAGCAGACGCCCGGATGGCCGACGGCACGCGGATCGAAGTCTTCGCCAATCTCGGCTCTGTCGCCGATGCCGCCGCTGCTGTGCGCTCGGGCGCCGAGGGCTGCGGGCTGCTGCGTACCGAATTCCTGTTCCTCGACCGCGAAACCGCGCCCGATGAGGAGGAGCAACGCGACTGCTATGCCCGGATCGCGGCGACGCTGGGCGACCGGCCGCTGATCCTGCGCACGCTCGACATCGGCGGCGACAAGCCCGTGCCCTATCTGCCCATGCCCGCCGAGGAAAATCCGGCGCTGGGAGTGCGCGGCATTCGCCTGAGCCTGGCCCGGCCCGACCTCCTGCGGCTGCAGCTCCGCGCGGCGCTGCGCGGTATTCCTCCCGGCCAGTGCCGGATCATGCTGCCGATGGTCGCCGATCTTTCCGACTATCGCTCGGCGCGTGCGCTGCTCGAGGATGTGGCGGCCGAGCTCGACGTCCCGCCACCCTCGCTCGGAGTGATGATCGAGACGCCTGCGGCCGCGATGCTCGCCGGCCAGATCGCGCGCGAGGCGGCGTTTCTCTCGATCGGCACGAACGACCTGACCCAATATGCGCTCGCCGCGGACCGCGGCAATGCCGGGGTCTCCCAGCGGATCGACGCGATGCACCCGGCGGTGCTGCGGCTGATCCGCGAAGTCGGCCGCGGCGCGCGCGAGGCGGGGCGCTGGGCGGGGATGTGCGGCGGGCTCGCCGCCGATCCGCTCGCCGCACCGATCCTCATCGGGCTGGGCATCACCGAGCTTTCGGTGCCCCCCGCCGCGATCCCGCGGATCAAGGCGGTGGTGCGCGGGCTCGACATGGAGACATGCGCGAGCATCGCAGCGCGCGCCTGCGATGCGGAGTCGCCCGACGCCGTACGCGCGATCGCGCGGGAGATCGTGCAATGACGTCGTTCCTCTCGCGCGCGCTGGCGCGCCTCCAGCCGCTCGGCCGCGCTCTGATGCTTCCGGTCGCGGTACTGCCGATCGCGGCGCTGCTGCTTCGGCTCGGCCAGTCCGACATGCTCGACATCCCCTTCGTGGCGGCGGCGGGCAGCGCGATCTTCTCCAACCTCGGCCTCATCTTCGCTGCGGGCGTCGCAGTGGGGCTGGCGCGCGAGAACCATGGCGCGGCCTCGCTTGCCGGCGTGGTCGCCTATCTCGTCGCCATCGAAGGCGCCAAGGTGCTGCTCCATGTCCCTGCCGACGTGCTGACGGCGGCCGATCAGGTGGCGTGGCGTGTCAAGGAGATTGCCAAGCTGGGTGTTCCGGTCGGCATCGCCGCCGGGATCGTGGGCGGGCTGCTCTACAACCGCTTTCACGCGATCAAGCTGCCCGATTACCTCGCCTTCTTCGCCGGGCGGCGCTTCGTGCCGATCGTGGCGGGGTTCGCCGGACTCGTGGGCGCGCTGCTCTTCGGGCTGGGTTTTCCCTGGATCGAGGCCGGAGTGGACACGCTCAGCCACTGGGTATTGGGCGCCGGCCCCGTCGGGCTGTTCGCCTATGGCCTGCTCAACCGCCTGCTGCTGATCACCGGGCTGCATCACATCATCAACAACATCGCCTGGTTCCTGCTCGGCGACTATCACGGCACGACCGGCGACATCGCGCGCTTCTTCGCAGGCGATCCGACCGCCGGATCGTTCATGGCGGGGTTCTTTCCCGTAATGATGTTCGGGCTGCCCGCGGCGTGCCTCGCCATGTACCGCAACGCGCTTCCCGAGCGCCGCAAGGGCATCGCCGGCCTGCTGCTGAGCCTGGCGCTCACCTCGTTCCTCACCGGCGTGACCGAGCCGATCGAGTTCACCTTCATCTTCCTCGCGCCGATGCTCTATCTGGTCCATGCCATCCTGACCGGCCTCGCGATGGTGGTGATGGACGCGCTCGGCGTGAAGCTGGGCTTCGGTTTCTCGGCGGGGCTGTTCGACTATGTGCTGAACTTCGGCCTGGCGACGCGCGCCTGGCTGCTGCTGCCCGTCGGGGCCACCTATTTCGCGATCTACTATTTCGCGTTCAGCTGGTGCATCCGCCGCTTCGACCTCAAGACACCCGGCCGGGAGACGGAAGCCGCAGCGGCGGCGCCGGCGACGGAGAGCGGAACGCGCGGGGCGGGGCTGATCAGGGCACTGGGCGGCGGCGGCAACATTCGCTCGGTGGGCGCCTGCACCACGCGGTTGCGGCTGCAGGTCGTCGATCCGGGCAGGGTGAACGATGCCGCACTGAAGGCACAGGGAGCGCGCGGCGTGCTCCACCTCGCCGATGGAGGGCTGCAGGTGATCCTTGGCCCGATCGCCGACGAGGTCGCGAGCGAAATGCGCGCGGAGCTATCCTCCACCACCCCGGCCTCCGCGGCGGTGGACCTGCCCGCCATTCGCGCGCTGCTGCTTGCGGCGGGCGCACGCGGAATATCCGCGAAGGGCACGCGCCTGCTGATCGATCTGCCCCAAGACGCATCGATCGATGAAGCTGCGCTCCGTGCCGCGGGCGTTCGGGCGATCCGGCGCGGCGCGAAGCTCCATCTGATCCTCGGCGCGTCGGCCAGCAGTTTCTGAGCTCCCGCTCCCGGGCGTCAACGCACGACGAGCACAGGGATCGAGCTGGTCACGAGCACTTCCGAAGTCACGCTTCCGAGAAGCAGGCGCCGAATTCCCCGGCGACCATGAGAGGCCATGACGATGAGGTCGCAGCCACGCTCCTCGGCGGTGGCGACGATCGCCTGGGCCGGTACGACATTCTCGAGGCAAACCGTGTCGACCTCGACGCCGACCAGACCGGCGGAGGCCTTCGCGTCGCCCAGAAGCTGTTCGGCCGCGCGCTTCTGGTTCGTCGCATATTCAAGGTACACCGACATGCTCAGCCCCATATCGTCGCCGGTGTAGGGCATCACGCCCTCGGCAACCGAGATGAGCGTGACCGCGGCACCGATCGTCCGGGCAAGCTCGAGGCCGTGGTCGAGGCCCTTCTGCGCGATTTCCG
>DATLJJ010000189.1:0-2224 GCA_035538975.1 Sphingomonas sp.
GCGGGCGTCGAGCGGCTGGCGATGCTGATCGACGAGCCGGCGGCCGAGCATCCTGACGTGATCCTCGCCGTCGAGAATGACGAGGTGATCGGCGACGGCCAGCGACTGCTGAAGGCGCTTCGTGGAGATGGGCTTTCGGCGGACATGATCGCCACGGGATCGCCGCGGAAGCGCTACGACAAGGCCGCCAAGATTCCCGCCAAGGTGCTGGTATCGATCAATCGCAAGGACGGGGAGACCGTGTTCAACACGCGTTCCGCGAGCCCTTCCGACGAGCATGCCCGCGTGCAGCAGATCCTTGCGCAACTGAAGGAGGGCGGCCAGTGAGCCCGTCTCGTACCCCGGCGAAGGTGCGGGCATGGTAAGCATCCCCGCCGACCGCATCGCCGCGATCGAGGCGCGCCGTGACGAGCTTCAGGCGCAGATGGCGACCGGCGATCTGCCGGGCGACAAGTTCGTCCAGGTCTCCAAGGAATATGCCGAGCTCGAGCCGGTGGCGCTCGCCGCGGGCGAGGTTCGGCGGTTGCGCCAGGAGGCCGAATCGCTCGCCTTCATGACGCAGGATTCGGATGCCGAGCTGCGCTCGATGGCCGAGGAAGAGCTGCACGCCAACCGCGAGGCGCTGGCCGTCGCCGAGCGTACGCTGGCGCTCGCGCTGCTCCCCAAGGACGCCGCCGACGAGCGCCCCGCCATGTTGGAAATCCGCGCGGGCGTGGGCGGCGACGAGGCCGCGCTGTTCGCCGGCGACCTGATGCGCATGTACCAGCGCTATGCCGATCGCATGGGCTGGCGCGTCGAGCTGATCTCGGCTTCCGAATCGGAAGCCGGCGGCTTCAAGGAAGTGGTGCTGAGCGTCACCGGCGTCGGCGTGTTCGCCAAATTGAAGTTCGAGAGCGGCGTGCACCGCGTCCAGCGCGTGCCCGCGACCGAGGCGGGGGGGCGCATCCACACTTCGGCGGCGACCGTCGCGGTGCTGCCCGAGGCCGAGGAAGCCGACATCCGCATCGACGAGAAGGACCTGCGGATCGACATCTATCGCTCGTCGGGACCGGGCGGGCAGGGCGTCAACACCACCGATTCGGCGGTGCGCATCACCCACTTGCCCACCAACACCGTGGTGATCCAGCAGGACGAGCGCTCGCAGATCAAGAACAAGGCCAAGGCGATGAAGGTGCTCCGCACGCGCCTCTACGAGGCCGAACGCGAGCGGCTCGATGCCGAGCGCACCGGCGCACGGCGGTCGATGGTCGGCTCGGGCGATCGTTCGGAGCGCATCCGCACCTACAACTTCCCGCAGGGCCGCGTGACCGACCACCGGATCAACCTGACGCTCCACCGTCTTCCCGAAGTGATGGAAGGCGAGCTCGACGAGCTGATCGGCGCGCTGATCGCGCAGGACGAAGCCGACCGGCTGGCGCAGCTGGACTCGTGACCCTTTCCCACCTGTTCCCCTCCCGCTTGCGGGAGGGGCCAGGGGAGGGGATGACGATCACCTCGAAATGAGCAGCGCAGCCCCTCCCCCGACCCAGTTCGAAGTGATCGACGCCCCGCGTCGATCAGGTCATGCTGGGAGCATGACCGACTTCGAACTCGCAAGCGGGAGGGGAGCGCGTGCTGCGCTGGTGGAAGCCGCCCGCACCTTGACCCCCGTCTCCGATACCCCCCGCCTCGACGCCGAGCTGCTGATGGCGCACGCGCTCGGCACGACGCGCGACCAGCTGCTGCTGCGTCACCTCGATGCGGCAGTGCCCGACACCTTCGATGCGCTGGTCCGGCGGCGCCTCGCGCACGAGCCGGTCGCCTATATCACCGGCACGCGTGCCTTCTGGACGATCGAGCTGCAGGTCGGCCCCGGTGCGCTGGTGCCGCGGCCCGACAGCGAGACGCTGATCGAGGCGGCGATCGAATATTTCGGCGACCGCAGCCCCGGGCGCATCCTCGATCTCGGCACCGGGCCGGGCACGCTGCTGCTCGCCGCGCTCGACCAATGGCCCGAAGCGCAGGGGCTGGGTATCGACGCGTCGGAGCAGGCGCTCGGCTATGCCCGCGCCAATGCCGAACGGCTCGATATGGCGGGACGCGCCGAATTTCGGCTGGGTGACTGGGCCGCCGGAATCGATGCGCGTTTCGACCTGATCCTCGCCAATCCCCCCTATATCGGCACCGCGGAACCGCTCCCGGCAGAGGTGCGCGAGCATGAGCCTGCCTCCGCGCTCTTTGCAGG
>DATLJJ010000190.1:0-9986 GCA_035538975.1 Sphingomonas sp.
TTCAATCCGATGCGGGCATTGGTGTGGTCGGGAATCGTGCAGGGTTTCTCGGTGCCGCCGCTGCTCCTGCTGATGATGCTCCTCACCAACAGCCGCCGCGTGGTGGGCGCGCGCACCAACAGCCCGGGGACCAATTTCTTCGGCTGGGTGACCACCGGCGTGACTTTCCTCTGCACGCTGGCGCTCGTCGTCACATGGCTCGTCTGAGCCGGACATGACGACAGGAAAGTGCTTGGTCTGCAAGCACTTCGGTTTCGTGTTCCTTATACCATATGGGAGATGCGGCGACCTGCCGCCGTCCTTTATGCAGCCCCGAAACTGGCGTTCGCACGTCTGAAATTCGGGGGATTTTATGGTTCAGATCCGCAATCGACGTCCGCAAGGCAAGCTGCGGCTTCGCACCGCGCTGCTTCTCTCGAGCGCGATCGGCATCGCCGCTGCGGGGCAGGCGCAGGCCCAGGCGACGCACGAGGACAACGGCCCCGGCGACGTGACCTATTCGGCGGCGAGCGTGTCCGGATCCCCGCAGGCGGTTCAGCTCTATTCGCCGGATGGCGCGGTCACGGCGACGATGGGCACGGTCACCGCCACTGCGGCGGCGGGCGACCGGTTGCCGGCGGTCTGGGCCACCAGCGACGGCGGCACGGTGAACGTCACCATCGATTCGCTGGTCCTTTCGGGTGCTGGCGACGGCCGCGGTCTCTACACCCAGTCGGCGGGCGCGAGCACGATCAACATCACGTCGGTGGACGTCTTCGGGCGCGCCGGCGTCTTCGCGGACAGCGCAAGCGACGTCACGATCAAGCTCGGGGCAGTGCGCGTCATCGGCCATGATCTGCCCGACGACGACTTCGACCTCGATGCCGTTGCGGCGGGGCGCGGGCTCAACCTGCTGCCCGACAACAGCCTCGAGCAGACGCCGGTCGGCGGGAATGTCTCGATCGAGGTGGGCTCGGTCGAAGTCCGCGGCAGCAGCGGTGCCTATGCGATCCATGCGGACGCGCTGGGCGATATCGCGGTCAAGAGCGGCGCGATCCTCTCTGACGGCGAAGGCGTCGACGTTGCCTCGGACGGCGGCGACGTGACCATCAGCCTCGACGGCGATGTCGACGTGGCCGAAGGCGCAGTGAGCACCAGCGGCGAGAATGTCTCGATCACCATTGCCGACGGCGTGACGGTCACGGCCGGCGGCGGCGCCGTGGAGGCCGAGGGCAGCGGCACCGTCTCGATCGTCAACAACGGCACCGTGATCAACACGGGCGCGAACGGCGAGACCGGGCAGGGCGCCCTGCTGGGCGAGGCCGATGGCGCGGTCAACATCGTCAGCAACGTCGCGACGTCCAACGCGAACATGGATGCGCTCGACGGCGAGAGCGCGACCATCCAGGCGATCAGCCACACCGGCGCGGTCAACATCACGGCCGGCACCACCACGACCAACGGCCAGAGCATGTACGGCGTGTGGGGCTATTCGGCGAGCGGCGACGTGACGATCGACGCCGGCACCACGATCTCGACGGCCGCCGACTGGAACGGCGTCTACACTGGCGAAGCCGTGGTCGGTTCGACGCACACCGGCAACGTCAGCATCACGAGCGACTATTCCGAAGCCGCGGGCTATGCCGCCTCGGCAGTGCTCGGAATCGTCCACGACGCTGCCGGCGGCGACGTGACCATCGTCAGCCGCGAAGCGCACTCCACGCACGCGACGGCGAGCGGCACCGCAGTCTTTGGCCAGTCCGCAGGCGGCGATGTCTCGATCACCACTACCGGCAACTCGACTTCGGTTACGGACGCGGCGATCTTCGGCACGGGTACTGACGTGCACATCGTCACCGGTGCGGACACGCTGTCCGAGGGGGGCTATGGCGGCGTCAGCGCCGTCGCGCGCGGCGACGCCACCATCGATGCGGCGGGTGCCGTAAAGGCGCATGGTGGGCCCAACGCCGCTGTGAATGTCTACGGCGTCAATGCCGTGGCGGCGGGCAATATCGGCATCACCGCGACCGACGTCGTGGTGGACTCGCAGACGGCGGCGACTGCTGCCCAGAATTCGGCGGGTATCCGCGCGATCTCGAACGGCGGCAATCCCGGCGGCGGCACCATCGCGATCACGAGCGGGTCGATCGACGTGGCGGGCGCCAATCGCCACGGCATCCGCGCGCTGACGACGGGCGACGTGACGATCGCGACGAGCGGCGACACGATCTCGGCGAGCGGTAGCGGCATCTATGCGACCGGCGCCAACGTCAGCATCACCACCGCGGCCGACACGCTCACTTCGGCCGGCGGCGGGAGTGCGATCCAGGTCATTGCCAGCGGCAACGTCGACATCGCCAGCAACGGCAAGCTGGCGGCGCCCGGCACGGTCGGCAGCGGCATCACTGCGACCACCACGGGCGCGTCCACGGTCACGATCCACTCGAACGAGATCGTCAAGGCCGCCGACGATTTCGCCGGCATCCACGCGCGTTCGGAAACCGGCGACATCGTCATCACCAGCGCTTCGCTCACCAACAGCGGCGTGGGCGCCAAGGGCATCGACGCAGTCAGCTTCAGCGGTGGTGACATCAGCATCACCAGCGGCACGCTGGTGAACAGCGCGACCGGCGCGACCGCGGGCGTTGCCGAAGGCATCTACGCCGACACGCTGGGCAAGATCACGGTCGATGCGGACACGACCGAGGTCCACGGCGAAGGCGCGAGCGCCATCGCGCTGCTTGCGGGCGACGCCATCGGCATCACCAGCGGCACTGCCGTGACTTACGGCAACAACACCACGGCGCTGTACGGAGCCACCTGGGCAGGCGACGTCACCGTGAACAGCGGCACGATCTCGCTGCTCGGCAGCGCGGATACCAGCGGTATCGGGGTCAGCACCGACGACGGCGCGGTCTTCGTGACCAGCGAGAGCATCACCGGCGCCGGCGTCAACTCCTACGGCATCTCGGCCTATGGCACGCTGGGAGCCACGGTCGTCTCCAACGACATCGCCACCAGCCGCTTCGGCGTCTTCGCGCAATCGACCCAGGGCGACGTCTCGGTCTCGCTGCTCGGCGACACGATCACGGGATCGTCGTACAACATCGGCACCAGCTATGGCGTGCGCGGGCTGGGCGGCGACGTGACCGTGACCACCGCGGAGGGTACGACCACCTCGGCGGCTGATTACGGCATCGACGTCACTGCGCGCGAGAGCGCGACGATCGTCAACGCGGGCACCGTCTCCGCCAATGGGCCGAATGCCGTCGGCATCCGGGCGACCGCGACGACCGGCATCGACATCACGTCGAACGTGGTGACCGTCGGCGGCGCCGCGGTCGATCCGGGCCTCGATCCCGTCACCGGCTTCCGTGCGGCGCGTGGCGGCATCGTCGCAGACGGCGGCGCGGGCCCGATCGCGATCGACAGCGGCAGCGTGACGGTTGCGGGCGATTATCGCTACGGCATCTTTGCGCGCGGCACCGGCGCGATCGACATCACTTCCGACAGCCTCACCTATGAAGCCGCCGATTCGGCCGGCATCATGGTCGTGGGGGGCGACGGCGACGTGACCGTCACCAGCGGCACACTGACCGGCAGCGGCGTGAGCGGCTCCGGCATCGTGGCACGCACTGGCGCCGGCGACATCGCCATCACTGCCGACCAGACGCACCTCACGGGCACCGGCTACGCAGGTACCGGCTACACTGCCGACGCGGTGGTGGGCATCTCGCAGACCGGGACCGTCTCGATCACCAGCAACGATGCCTCGACGGCCGGCTGGGCCGGCTCGGCGGTTGCCGGCATGGGCGCCTCGGTGACGATCCACAGCGTCAAGGCGAGCGCCAGCGGCGATCTTGGCGCGATCGTCTTCGGTCAGGCGTCGAGCGGCGACGTGACGATCGACAGCGGCATGATCACCAGCAGCGGTGCCGAGACCGACGCGCTCGTCGGCCGCGCGCTCAACGGCAAGGTGACGATCACCAGCGGCAGCATCGCCTCCACCGGCGCGCTGGGCCGCGGCATCCTGGCCGAAAGCGGGCTCGGCACCAGTGTCGTCGCGGGGGATATCGCCGGCCAGGGCTATGGCGTGAGCGCCCATTCGTCGAACGGCGACACCGCGGTGACGGTCAACGGCGCAGTGGCCTCGACCGGCGATTTCGGTGTCATCGCGTCGGGCAACAACGTCGCCGTGACGGTGGCGAGCGGCGGCTCGGTAGCGGGCACGACCGGCATCACCGGCACCGGCGCGACGGTGACGATCGCCAATGCAGGCACGGTCACTGCCGCAGGCCCGGACGCCACGGGCATCCGCGCGGCTGCGACGGGCGCGATCGACATCAGCTCCAACGTCGTGACGGTGAGCGGCGCCGCGGTGGATCCGGGCATCGACGCGAACACCGGCTTCCGCGCGGCGCGCGGCGGCATCGTCGCGCAAGGCGGCGCAGGCGCAATCTCGATCGACAGCGGTAGCGTCACGGTTGCCGGGGACTATCGCTACGGCATCTTCGCCCACGGCACGGGCGCGATCGACATTGCTTCGGACAGCCTTGCCTATGAGGCGGCGGATTCCGCCGGCATCATGGTCGTGGGCAGCGACGGCGACGTCAGCGTCACCAGCGGTACCCTTACCGCCAGTGGCGTGAGCGGATCGGGCGTCGTCGTGCGCACCGGCGCGGGCGACATCGCCATTACCGCCGACGAGACGCACGTGACCGGCACCGGTATCGCCGCGAGCGGCTACACCGCCGACGCCGTCGTGGGGCTTTCGGGCGACGGTTCGGTGACGGTCACCAGCAACAACGCCAGCAGCGCGGGCCTCTACGGCAGCGCCGTGGTCGCCTATGCGAGCGGTACCGGCGATGCGACCGTGGTTTCGACCACCGCGGCGACGACCGGCGACGGCGGCGTGGCGGTGCTCGCGCGCAGCCAGGGCGGCGGCGACGCGTCGGTGACGAGCGGAACGGTCACCACTGCCTCGACGACTTCCTCCGCCATCGAGGCCATCGCCGACATGGGCACCGCGACCGTTGTGAGCACCTCGGTCACGGCGGCCGACATCGGCATCCTCGCTTCGGGCTTCGCCGGCGCGTCGGTGACCACCGGCAGCGTCACTGCGGCGGAGCGCGCGGTCGAGGCCCGTTCGCTGGGCGACGCGACGGTGCTGGTGAACGGCGCGGTCAAGTCGGCCAACGAACTGGGCGTGAAGGCGAGCGGCACCAACGTCGCGCTCACGGTCGAAGCCGGCAGCTCGGTGACGGGCGCTTCCGGTATTGCGGTCACCGCGGGGGGGGCGGCGACGATCACCAACCTTGGTACCCTCTCCGGGACGAGCGGCCCGGCGATCTCCGCGATCGGACAGACGCACCTGATCAACGCGGGAACGATCAACGCCGGCACCGGCTCGGCTGCGGTCGTGCTTGACGCCACCGACGATCTGGTGACGCTGGGCACCGGTTCGGTCGTGAAGGGCACGATCGACACGGGAGCAGGCATCGACACGGTCGAGCTTGTCGGCACCAACGCCGCAACGCTCGCACAGTTCGCCAACGCCGAGCACCTCGACGTGGTCTCGGGGTTCTGGAGCACCGGCACCACCGGCAATGCGTTCGACAGCGTTGCGATCCGCAGCGGCGCCGAGCTCCAGGTCAATCTCTCGGCCGACGACGAATCGGGTATCGACACCACCAGCGTGGTCAATAACGGCACGCTCACGCTCAACTACACCAACACCGCCGAAGCCGCCGAAATCGGCGACGTGGTAGCGATCAGCGGTACGGGCAATCTTCGCCTGATCGGCGCGGGCGAGCTCGAACTCACCAGCGACATGATTGCCCACACCGGGCTCACGCTGGTCGAGAACGGCAAGCTGACGCTCACCGGCAGCCTCGGCAGCGACATCGTCACGACCGGGAACGGCGTGTTCCAGCTCGGTGAGGGCGGCACCTTCAACGGCGACCTGATCAACGACGGCACCTTCGTCTACGCGCGCTCGGACAGCTACACCGTTGCGGGCGACTTCACCGGCACCGGCAATCTGGTCAAGCAGGGTGCGGGCGTTCTCACTTTCGGCGGGCTCTATGGCTTCACCGGTACCACGCTGATCAACGGCGGTTCGGTGCGGTTCACCGGCCAGCTCGAGGAAGACACCCAGATCGACCTGCAGAGCGGCACGCTCGACCTGTCGGGCGTTCAGGGCGGCGAGCAGACGATCGGCGAGCTCGCCGGCGGCACTCAGGGCACGGTCGCGCTGGGTTCGAGCCAGCTCACCGTAAACCAGAGCAGCAACACCTCCTTCTCCGGCTCGATCACCGGCACCGGCGGTCTGGTGAAGGAAGGCAGCGGCACGCTGAATCTCACCGGCACCAGCAGCTACAGCGGTGATACCGAGGTCACTGGAGGCACGCTCAAGGTCAACGGCGCGCTGCCCAACTCCACGGTGGTGGTGCAGCCCGGCGGCACGCTCGGCGGCAACGGGCTGATCGGCGGGCTGGAGATGGGCGGCGGCACCGTCGCGCCCGGCAATTCGATCGGGCACCTGACGGTGAATGGTCCGGTCGTGTTCACTGCCGCGTCGGTCTATGCGGTCGAAGTCAACGCGGCGGGTGCCGCCGACCGGATCGATGCGACCGGCAGCGCCACGCTGGGCGGCGCGACGCTGCAGGTGCTCGCCGAGCCGGGCCGCTACCGCGGCCGCACCAGCTACACGATCCTCACCGCGGCGGGTGGCGTGAGCGGCACCTTCGGCACGGTCACCAGCAACTTCGCCTTCCTGACCCCGTCGGTGAGCTATGGCGCCACCGCCGTGACGCTCAACCTGACGCGCAACGACGCCAGCTTCGCCTCGCTCGGCAGCACGGCGAACGAGCAGGCGGTGGGCACGGCGCTCCAGGCGCTCGGGGCCGGCAACACGCTGTTCGAGGAGGCGCTGCTGCTCCAGGACACGCATGTCGCTCCGAGCTTCGCTTCGCTTTCGGGCGAGCTCCACGCGGGCGTGGCGAGCGGGATGATCGAGAACGCGCAGGCGATTCGCCGCACGATGCTGGGCGCGCCTGCGCCCACCACCGAAGGCGGTTATGGCTGGGCGACGCTCGCAGACGACTGGGGAACGGCCAAGGCGACTGCCTCGAGCCTGCGGCTCAAGACCGAACAGCAGGGTCTGCTGGGCGGCGTGGGCGTCGCTGGTCAGGGCTTCAACGGCACGATCGGTGTCGGCAAGCTGACGTCGGACTTCACCTCGGCAGGCCATGCACGTGGTGACACCACGCTGGTGCTCGGCAGCGTCGGCTATGCCGGCGACCGGTTCAGCGTCACGGCAGGCGCCAGCTATGCGTGGAACACGATCGATACCAGCCGCAACGCGTCGCTGGGGACGATCGGCGGTGCGCTGCGCGACGAGTACAAGGGCACGACGTGGCAGGTGTTTGGCGAAGTCGCGTTCGGTGTCGCCACCGGTCAGGTCGAAGTCACGCCCTTCGCCGGCCTGAACTATGTCGAGAGCCACACCGATGCCGTGACCGAGAGCGGCGGCGCGACGGCGCTCGCCATCGCCGCCGATACGCGCAAGGTGACCTTCAGCGACATCGGCTTGCGCCTGAAGGGCGGCGACGGTGCGGCGGACGGCGAGGGGCTCCACGTCGTTCCCTATGCTTCGGCGGCATGGCGTCACGGCTGGGGCGATCGCGGCCAGCCGCTGAGCGCGAGCTTTGCGGGTGCCGCGGGCAGCTTCTCGGTGCTCGGCCCGGTAGTGGCAAAGGATGCCGCGGAGCTTGGCCTCGGGCTGGGGCTGCGCAGCGGGCCGGTGCAGGTCAGCCTGGGCTACAACGGCTCGATCGCCAGCACGTGGAGCAATCATTCGGCACAGCTCAAGCTGGCCATCGGTTTCTAGGGGCTTCGACCCGAGGGGAGCGGAGGAGTCGCGGCAACGCGGCTCCTCTTCTTCGTTCGGGGGCTCTCAGTCCTCGCGCTTGGCCTGATCGAGCTGCCGGCGCGCGCGTTCGGCATCGGCTGCGTCGGTCTGCTTCTGTGCCCTCGTGCGGCCGAAAGCGACGCGATTGGCGGCAGCCTGATCGGCCGCGACCTTGCGGTCGCGGCGCTTGCGGGCCTGGCGGAGATTGACGATCTCGGCCATCGTCGCAGGCTATCAGCCGCGCGGTTTCTTGGGATCGCGCGGCGGGCGGCGGGGGCCGTCTCCCGACGGCGGGCGCCGCGGGCCCTCGCCCGAAGGGCGGCCGCGCGGCGGGCCGCGGCGCGCGCCCGGCCCGTGCGGCGCCGCCGGTTGGGGCGGGCGTACCGCGCTGGTTGCGGAGACCGAATAGCCTTCCTTGAGCAGCCGGGTGAAAGCCGCGCGCACGTTCGCCACAATGGCGTCCTGAACATCCTTGGGCAGATCGGCGAAAGTGGTGTTGCGGTGGATCGCGTTGAGATCGCGCACCAGCTGGTTGGGCAGCCCGTTCGAGGCGCGCTTCAGCGCATCGACCGAGTCGAGGAAGACGGAGAAGAGAATCTCCTGCATGAGCTCGGTAGCGGGCTTCGGCATGGCGCCCTAATGCTCTGCGACAACGGCGCTGGCAACCGGGTCCGGTGCCTGCTGTGGCGAAAAGCCGCCGGGGCGCGGCTTGCCCAGGCACCTTCCCCGGCGCTATCGCCGCATACGAATTCCATGGCGTTGCGCTCGATCCCCGTATCGCCGATGAAAGCGGTTACATAATTGTCGGAGAGGGAGAATATGATGCTTCGCAGCCTGGTTGCGTTCTGTGCGGTCTTCGCGACGATCCCCGCTGCCGCCCAGGTCGAGCAATCCACTGCAGCGATCACCGATCCTTCCGCGCCGACCGTCGCTTCGCCCGACGGCCGCATCACCGTCTCGGTCACGAGCGACGGGGATGGGCGAGCCTTCTACAATGTGACGCGAGGCGGCAAACCGGTGATCGAGCATGCGGCGCTCGGCTTCCTCTTCACCGATGCGCCCAAGCTGCACCGCAACCTCAAGGTCGAGAGCCAGTCGCGGTCGAGCGTCGACACCAGCTGGGACCAGCCCTGGGGCGAGTGGAAGACGATCCGCGACCGCCACAACGAGCTGCGCGTGCGGTTGAAGGAAACGACTGCGCTGGGCCGCGTGCTCGATGTCGTCTTCCGCGTTTTCGATGACGGCGTGGGCTTCCGCTACGAATTCCCCGAGCAGCCCAACCTCAAGCACGCCAATATCGCCGACGAACTGACCGAGTTCGCTTTCACGCAGGGCGGCACTGCCTGGTGGAAGCCGGCGTTCCTGTGGAACCGCGAGGAATATCTCTACAACAGGACGCCGCTCGATGCGGTCGGCACCGCGCAGACCGTGGCCACGATCAAGCTCGCGGACGGCACGCATGTCGCGCTGCACGAGGCGGCGCTGGTCGACTATTCGGCGATGAACCTCGCGCGGACCGAGGGCAATACGCTGCGTGCCGCGCTGACGCCCGGCGCGGGTGCGCCCAAGGTGAGCCGCGACCTGCCCTTCGCGACGCCGTGGCGCACGATCGTCCTCGCCGACGATGCGCCCGGGCTCTACATGAGCCACATCACGCTCAACCTGAACGAACCCAACAAGCTCGGCGACGTCAGCTGGGTGAAGCCCGGCAAGTTCGTCGGCGTGTGGTGGAACATGATCAAGGGCGAATGGACCTGGGCGACCGGGCCGAAGCACGGCGCCACCACTGCCAACGTCAAGAAATACATCGATTTCGCTGCCGCCAACAAAATCCCCGGCGTGCTCGTCGAGGGCTGGAACGTCGGCTGGGACGGCGACTGGTTCGGCAACGGCAACGACATGCAGTTCGACACGCCGACTCCCGAGTTCGACGCTGCCGAGCTCCACCGCTACGCAAAGTCGAAGGGCGTGCACCTGATCGGGCACAACGAGACCGGCGGATCGGCGAGCCACTATGACGCACAGCTCGACCGCGCGTTCAAATATGCCGCCGACCACGACATCCCCACGGTCAAGACGGGCTATGTCACCGACG
>DATLJJ010000191.1:0-7031 GCA_035538975.1 Sphingomonas sp.
CTCCAGCGTCGCAGCGGCGAGCACGTCCGCAGCGGCTTCGGCGACACGCGCATAGCCCGCGGACACGTCGAGCGGATCGCTGGCGCCCGCGACGATCTGCGCGCCCAGCGCGAACCTTTTCTCGCCCACCAGCCGGCGGACGTGCTCGAGCTGCCACTGATAGTCCGCGCCGCGCTCGCACGCGGCCATCTCACGCACCAGCGCGGGCACGTCGGCGACCGGGTCGAGGGCGCTCGCGTCGATCAGCCCGTCGAGCAGCTCGGGCCGGCGGCCCAGCCGGTCGGCAAGCGTCGGCGCGTGGCTCAGAATCGCGCCGAGCAGCTGCGTCAGCGCAGGCTTTGCCTCGAGCAGGCGGAAGAAGTTGATCGCGCTCGGCAGGCGCGAGAGCATCGCGTCGAAGCGCGTGATCGCGTGCACGCTGTCGGGCGCCTTCGCAAGGGCGTCGAGCAGCCCGGGGAGCACTGCCTCCAGCGCCTCGCGCGCCTGCGGCGTGCGCAGCGCGGGGTATGAGCCTCCGCGCCACCCCTCGACGATCCGCGCCGCGCCCGCGGGATTCTCGAACCCCGCTCCGGCGAGCCGTAGCTGGAGCGCGTCGCTGTCCGACGGCAGCCGCGGCTCGGCCTCACCGGCCAGCGAATCATAGATGCGGCCCACGCGCTCGACGTGCGGGTGCAGCAGCGTGGTCAGCGCAGCACCGTCTGCGAGCCCGTGGAGCCGGGCGACGTTGTCGAGCGCCGCGGCGTCGGCGGGCAGCGCATGCGTCTGCAGGTCGTTCACCATCTGCAGCCGGTGCTCGATCGTGCGGAACTGGACATAGGCGTCGGTGAGCGCAGTCGCCTCCCCGGCGTCGATCCGTCCCGCCTCGGCAAGCGCCGCAAGCGCATCGCGGGTCGCGGGTGCGCGCAAGGCGGGCTCGCGGCCACCGTGGATGAGTTGGTGGATCTGCGCGAAGAACTCGACTTCGCGGATGCCGCCGCGCCCGCGCTTGAGGTCGTATCCCGGCCCGAACGCCTGCGCCTGCGAATAATGGTCGCGGATGCGGCGCGAGATGTCGCGGATCTCGCGGATGGTGCCGTAGTCGAGCCCGCGGCGCCACACGAAGGGCCGGATCGCCGCGAGGAAGCCCTCGCCCAGCGCGCGATCCCCCGCGCAGGCGCGCGCACGGATGAAGGCGGCGCGCTCCCACGGCAGCGCCTGCGATTCATAATAGGAGATCGCCGCTTCCACCGGCAGCACGATCGGCGTGACTTCGGGCGAGGGCCTGAGCCGCAGGTCGACGCGCATCACATAGCCGTCGCCGTCGCGCGCCTGGAGCAGCTCGACCACGCGCCGGCCGATGCGCACCGCGGCCTCTTCCACGGCCTCGCGCGGGCGATGCGGGAGCGCCTCGGGATCGAAGATCAGGATCGGATCGATGTCCGACGAATAGTTGAGCTCGCGGCTCCCCTGCTTGCCCAGGGCGATCGCGGCGAAGCCCCGCGGCTCGGCGTCGGGGGTGCGCTCGAGGATCGCGGCGCGGATCGCGCGGTCGAGCGCGTCGTCGGCGAAGTCGGTGAGCAGCCCGGTCACGCGCGTGAGGTCGAACAGCCCCGAAAGGTCCCCCAGCGCGACCAGCAGCGCCAGTCGCCGCCGCTCGATCCGCAGCCGCTGCCCGACCGGCACCTCGCCGTCGAAGTCCCGTGCGCGCGCGATCGGATCGGCGAGCGCTGCGTCCAAATCCTCGATCAATTGTGGCTCGCGCGTCGCCAGCATCGCGAGGAAAGGCGCGTGCATTTTCGCGCGTTCGAGTGCTTCGGCGACCAGTTGCGAAGAGGTTTGTGACGTCATCGAGTCGATTGCACCCGCAGAACTGAAGAAATTGTCAAGCAACAAATTTGGCCGCACGCCGTTCTAGGCGCGTGGTACAAGCGTATTCCAATTCCGCCTCAGGGGCGCAGAACGGCGCTTATCGCGTCGAGCGCCCGCGCGCCAGCGACGCGATCGCGGGTGCGCTGCGCGAGGCCTTCGATCACGACCTCGGCCTGCCCAACGACATGGCGGCGCTGCTCCACCGGCTCAACGGGCATCGGCGCGCGACGCCCTGACCGCGCGCTCGTCTCGACGCGATTCCTTCGCTGCCCCGCAAGTTAATGCTTGCTCCCGCGGCCCTGCGCCCCCATTTGCGAGGTCTCATGTCATTTTCAGACCTTCCCGCGCTTCTCGCCGAAGCGCTCGCCGCGCGTGGCTATGAATCGCCCACCGCAGTCCAGGCCGCCGTCATCGAGCCCGAGGCCGCAGGCCGCGACCTCGTCGTCTCTGCACAGACCGGCTCGGGCAAGACCGTTGCCTTCGGCCTCGCCATGCACCCCGAGCTGCTGGGCGAGGACGGCCGCATCGTCCCCACGCGCGAGCCGCACGCGCTGCTCATCGCTCCCACGCGTGAATTGGCGCTGCAGGTGAGCCGCGAGCTGATCTGGCTCTACGGCCCAACCGGCGCGCGCATCGCCACCTGCGTCGGCGGCATGGACGCCTCGAAGGAGCGCCGCCAGCTCAACTATGGCGCGCACATCGTCGTCGGCACGCCCGGGCGTCTGCGCGACCACCTCGAGCGCGGCGCGCTCGACCTCTCGGCTCTCCGCGCCATCGTCCTCGACGAGGCCGACGAGATGCTCGACATGGGCTTCCGCGAGGACCTCGAGGAGATCCTCGACGCTACGCCCCCCGAGCGCCGCACGCTGCTCTTCTCGGCGACGATGCCCAAGCCGATCGTCCAGCTCGCCAAACGCTACCAGAAGGACGCGCTGCGCATCTCGACCGTGGGCGAGGAGCGCGGCCACGGCGACATCGCCTATCAGGCGGTGGCCGTGAGCCCCTCGGACATCGAGCATGCCGTGATCAACCTGCTCCGCTTCCACGAGGCGGAGACTGCGATCCTCTTCTGCGCCACGCGCGACAACGTCCGCCACTTGCACGCCACGCTCACCGAGCGCGGCTTCTCCGCGGTGGCGCTGTCGGGCGAGCATAGCCAGTCCGAACGCAATCACGCGCTTCAGGCGCTGCGCGACCGGCGCGCGAGGGTCTGCGTCGCAACCGACGTCGCCGCGCGCGGCATCGACCTGCCCAGCCTCACGCTCGTCATCCATGTCGAGCTGCCGCGCGATGCCGAGACGCTCCAGCACCGCTCGGGCCGCACCGGCCGCGCCGGCAAGAAGGGCACCGCGGTGCTCATCGTCCCCTACCCGCGCCGCCGCCGCGTCGAATCGATGCTGCGCGGTGCGCGCATCGCCGCCGAGTGGATCGACGTCCCCACGCCCGAGGCGATTCGCGCGCAGGACCGCGAGCGGCTGCTCGCCGCCCTCCTCGCCCCCGTCGAGATCGACGATGAGGACAAGGCGATCGCCGAGCGCCTGCTCGCCGAGAAGTCGCCCGAGGAGATCGCCGCCGCGCTGGTCCGCGCTCACCGCGCGTCGATGCCCGAGCCGGAAGAACTCGCCGATCGCTCGCATTCGGACCGTCGCGAGGACCGCCAGGCCTCGGCGCACCGCCCCGGCTTCGACGATGTCGTGTGGTTCCGCATGGACGTCGGCCGCCGCCAGAACGCCGATCCGCGCTGGATCCTGCCGCTGATCTGCCGCCGCGGGCACATCACCAAGAACGAAGTCGGCGCGATCCGCATCGGCCCGAACGAGACTGCCTTCCAGGTCCCCCGTGCGCTGGCCGCCAAGTTCCAGGCCGCCGTCCAGCGCACCGCGAGCGAGGACGAGGACGTGCGCTTCGAGGTCTCCGAAGGCCCCGTCCAGCAGGGCGGCCGCGGCCCGCAGCGCAACGGCCCCAACCGCCCCTCGGGCCCGCCGCGGCACCACGCCAAGCCCTATCACCGCAAGGGCCCGCCGCGCGGGGGGCCGCGGGCTTGATATCTAAATCCTCCCCCTCCGGGGGGAGGACCGGATGACGCCGCCCGCCATCCCGGCTATCGTCCTCCTGTGTCACGGCGAGGGCTTCAGGCTGCACCTCGACCGGTCCTGAGTTGCGAACCCGACGGAGACTCCCCTGACCGCACCCCGCATCCTCGTCGACGCCGACGCTTGCCCGGTGAAGGACGAAGTCTACAAGGTCGCCTGGCGCCACGAGGTCCCCGTCGTCGTGGTCAGCAACCAGTATCTGCGCATCCCTGCCCACCCGCTCGTCACCCGTCAGACAGTGAGCGACGCCTTCGACGCCGCCGACGACTGGATCGCCGAACAGGCCGACGCGGCCACGATCGTGATCACCGCCGACATTTTGGTCGCCGACCGCGCCCTCAAGGCCGGCGCCCGCGTCCTCGCCCCCACGGGCAAGCCCTTCACCACCAGCTCGATCGGAGGCGCGATCGCAACCCGCGCGATCATGGCCGACCTGCGCGCCGGCGGCGACCAGATCGGCGGGCCCAGGCCGTTTGCCTCGGCGGATCGCTCGCGGTTCCTTCAGGCGCTGGATGCGGCGGTGGTGGCTTTGAAGCGAGGGCGATAGCAGGTGGACCAAGGGGATTCCCGGTCGAGTCGGTAGTTACCCCGATAGTTATCCTGATGGCGCAGCTTAGCGTCGGCCCCTGGAAGGGTTGGACACAGGGGCGCCGGGATGCATCACCAATCCCCCTTGATTCGGTCCGCGGCGATGGTCGCGATCTTCGTCGCAGCGCCGGCGTCCGCGCAGGCGGTCGGCGACAAATATTGGCTCGAGGCGGGCGCGTATTGGCCCGATGTCGACTCGCACGTCCGCGTTCAGTCCCGGGTGGTCCCGCTCCCCGCGGCCGAGATCGATCTCGAAGGCGATCTCGCGCTCGAGGATCGCCAGACGCTCGCGGCGGTGAGCGCGGGTGTCCGCATCGGACCGCGGCTGGTGGTGGGCGCGGACTATTACACGCTCAAGCGTAGCGCGACGCGATCGATCGAGCGCGAGATCGTGTTCGACGATGCCGTCTATCCGATCGGCGCCAGCGTGACGAGCGGCTTCGATTCGGACATCTACCGGTTGACGATCGGCTATGATTTCGTCCGATCCGACAAAGCCGAGATCGGCGCTGCGATCGGGGTCCACGCCACGCGGTTCGACGTCTCGATTTCGGGAGCCGCCCGCATCGGCGGTGTCAGCGCCGGCACGCAGGTCAAGCGACGGCGCCTGTTTGCGCCGCTGCCCACGGTGGGATTGTTCGCGCATGTGACCCTGCTGCCCAGAGTCACGGCGAACGCGCGCGCCGACTATATGGCGCTCGGCATCGACGACTATCATGGACGCCTGCTCAATACGCAGGCGTCGCTCTCGTATCGGTTCGTCGAGAATGTCGGCGTGGGCGTGATGTATCGTTATGTCGATTATCGCGTCGATGCCGACAAGGAGCGCTGGGAGGGCCGGCTCCGTTATCGTTTCCACGGGCCCGCGGCATTCCTCCAGATCGGCTTCCGCTGAAACGCTCCCGCGGCCGCCGCCGCTGCATCCCGGCGCCTGCGTCCCTCGATTGGGCTCAGGGAGCCTGCACGCTGGTGACCGGGTGTGTTCCGGGAGTAACTGTCGCGCTCCTACTCTTACCGGTGAAGCCAGTTGATGCGCTCCAGAAAATCGAACGACCGGGTGACGATCAAGGCCGTCGCGGCGCAGGCCGGCGTGTCGGCGATGACTGTCTCCAACGTCGTGAACCGGACCGGCAAGGCCAGCGCGGCGACGCGCGCCAGAGTGCTGAAGGTGATCGACGAGCTCGGCTATGTTCCGAGCCAGGCCGCACGCCGGCTGGTCGGATCCGACAGCGCGCGCATCGGCCTCATCTACCCCGAAGGCGAGAGCGGTTTCGTCAATGCCGCGATCGTCGGCGCTTCGGTGACGGCTGCGCGGCGCGGTCTCCAACTGCTGTTGCGTGGCGTGGAATGGCGTGCGCCGGGCGCAGCGCTGCAGGGCGCCAGCGGCCTCGTGCGTTCGGGCGCCGATGCGCTCGTGCTGATTTCCCCCTTTGCCGAGGCGCTCAGCGGCTCGCCCGGGCTGGCTTCCCTGAGCGTTCCCGCAGTTGCAGTCGCGACGGCCCAGCCGCTGCCCGACATGGATGCGGTGCGGATCGACAACCACGCGGCTGCATACCAGGTCACGTCGCTGCTGATCGCCCGCGGCCACCGCCGCATCGGCGTGATCGCCGGGCCACCAACGCATTCCGACAGTGTGGCTCGCCTCGAAGGCCATAAGGCTGCTCTGCGCGACCACGGGATCGTCCCCGACGCCGCGCTCTGCGCCGACGGCGATTTCACCTTCGCCTCTGGCCTCGCGGCGGCCGAGACACTCCTGCGCACCGCGGAGCGGCCGACTGCCATCGTGGCGGCGAACGACGACATGGCAGCCGCGGCTCTGTGGTCGGCGCGGCGGCTGGGGCTCCATCCTCCCGGCGATCTCGCGGTCACCGGGTTCGACGACACGCTCGTCGCAACGCGCGTCTGGCCGGCGCTCACCACGGTGCGCCAACCGATCGAGGCGATGATCGACAAGGCATTCGAGATGCTGCTCGACCGGCTCCGGAGCGACTCTTCCAGCGAGGTGATGCGCGACATCGTGTTTGAAGCCGCACTGGTCGAACGAGACTCCGTGGCGCGAAATATTGCTTGAGGTTTATCGTTAAACCCAGCAGCTCCACGATCTTGGCTGCAAAGGGTACGCTTCGTGATCCACGATCTGACGCCGGACAGGACGGCAACCGGCAAGGAGCATTTCGAGGTTCTGGACGGGCTGCGCGGCAGCGCCGCCCTGCTTGTGGTGCTCTATCACATTCAGGGGATCACGGTTCATTTCGCGCAGGGCAAGCTGCTGCTCCCGCACGCCTATCTGGCCGTCGACTTCTTCTTCGCCCTTTCCGGGTTCGTCATCGGATACGCCTATGACGATCGCTGGGGGCGCATGACGACGGGCCAGTTCCTGAAGATCCGGCTCATCCGTCTCCATCCGCTGGTCGTGCTCGGGACGATCCTGGGGTTGCTGTCGTACCTCTTCGACCCGTTCGCCGGCGACAAGCAGAACGCGAGCACCCTGCTGCTGCTCCA
>DATLJJ010000192.1:0-3574 GCA_035538975.1 Sphingomonas sp.
TTGATGTTCATGATTGTTCCCTTTTTCAGCGTTGCGCGGCGGTTACCGCCGAGCGGTTTTCGATCTTGCTCGCGAGCGTCTTGTCCCAGCCATAGGGATCGGCGCGGAAGTTCATCGCCCCGTTCGCGCCGGCATAGGCGGTCCAGTAGAGCAGATAGACCGAGACCTGGTCCTGCTCCTTCAGCGGCACGCGCAGCGTCTTGCCCGCGTCGATCGCGGTCTGGATCTGCGCCGGCTGCCACTCCGGATCGTTGCGCAGCAGCAGCTGGGCGAGCTCGCCCGGCTTCTCCAGCCGCACGCAGCCGTGGCTCTCGAGCCGGCTGAAGCGCGAGAAGGTCGACTGGCTCGGCGTGTCGTGCAGATAGACTGCGTAGGGATTGTTGAAGTCGAACTTGTAACGGCCGAGCGCGCTGTTCGGCCCCGGCTGCTGCTGGATGCGGCGGTTCGGGCCCGTGCCGATGATCTTGTAGTTGTTGCGCCGCAGATAGGCGTCCCCCTTGGGGAACAGCTCCTTGGTGGCGATGCTGGTGGGCACGTTCCACGGCGGATTGAGCACGATCGAATGGATCTTCGACTGCAGCATCGGCGTCTCGTTGCCCGGGCGCCCGGTGACCGCCTTCATCGAGAAGATCGGCTCGTCGCCTTCGAACACGGTCATCACCGCGGCGGCGATGTTGACCTGGATGCGCTTGGCGGGGAGCTGCGCCGGCAGCCAGCGCCAGCGCTCGAGATTGGCCATGATCTGGCGCACGCGATCGCCCGCAGGCACGTTGAGCGCGGCGAGCGTCTGGGTGGAGACGACGCCGGTGGGATTGAGCCCATAGCGCTGCTGGGCGCGCTGGACCGCGGCCTGCAGCGCAGTGTCGAACTTGCCGCCGGCGGTATCGACCTCCGGATCCTCGACCGCGAGCCGCTTGCGTAGCGTCGCGACGCGCGCGCCGGTGGCGCCCAGCCCCAGGTCGGGCCCGGCGGGAATGGTGGGCCATCCGCCCGCCGCCTCGATCTTGCGATAGGCCTGGAGGCCGCCCTGAAGCGCGTCATAGCCGGCATAGGGCGGCGGGAGCGAACGGATCCACTGGGCGATCCGGTCCCGCTTCACGGCGTCGGCGAAGCCGGGGAGGGGATCATAGGGCTGCGGACGCAGACCCCAATCCTGTTGGAAGTCGCTGGTGTCGAGGCGGCCCGAATGGACCGCGCGCGCATAATCGAGCGCGGCACGGACGAGCGCGTCGTTGTCGCGGATGGGGGGCGGCGCGGTGCCGTCGTGCCGCAGCCCCTGCGCATAGGCGGCATCCGCGAGCATTTGCGTAAGCTGTGCCGCCTGCGACGCGCTCAGCGTGGGCAGCGCGATCGGCTGGACCGGCGCAGGGACGGGGACCGCCTGGACCGCGGGTGCCGGCTGCTGGGGGACCTGCTGCGCAAGGGTAGGGCCGGCGACCAGCCCCATGCCGATCGCCAGGCCAAGACCCGTCGATGCCAAACTCACTCGCACTGGTAACTTCTCCCGCTCCGACGGCGATGCCGCCTGAATCAGGCCCTAATATGCGAATTCTCTCGCCAAGTGCGAGCAGGGAATGAACCGGAAGGCGTTTGCGCCTGCGCGAATGCCTTGCTGCGGGGGCATGAAAATGCGCCGACACCGCTTCTCAACCGCCGAAAAAACCGGCATGTTTGCGTCAAAGGGCAATCCGCCGGCCGCGGGCGCTGCCCCTCACATCCGCGCGGCGCCAGCTTCGATAAAAAGAGCGTTCAGGGAGAGCAGATTTGGCCGGCACGCGATCCACCCAGACAACGTTGGCATATGCCGCGGTCACTACGCTGTTCTTCGCCTGGGGCTTCATCACTTCGCTGATCGATCCATTGGTCGCGGCAGTGAAGGGCATCTTCACGCTCACCGATTTCCAGGCGCAGGCGGCGGCCTTCGCCTTCTTCATCGCCTATGGCGTGATGTCCTTCCCCGCGGCGGCGCTGCTCGCGCGGATCAAGTCGATCCCTGCGATCCTGACGGCGCTGGGGATGATGATCGCGGGCTGCCTGGTGATGCTGGTCGCCGCCAACCTCGCGGTGTTCACGCTGGTGCTGCTCGGGCTGTTCATCCTCGCGAGCGGCATCACCGTGCTGCAGGTGGCGGCGAACCCGCTCGCAGCGGCGCTCGGCGATCCGCGCTACAGCCATTTGCGGCTCACGCTCAGCCAGACCTTCAACTCGCTCGGCACCTTCATCGGGCCGCTGCTCGGCGCACACCTGTTCCTCGCGGGCGTCGAAGTGAAGGAAGGCACGGTGATCACCGAAACGGTGCGCGCCGACGCGCTCGCCGGAATCGATTCCGCCTATTTCTGGATCTGCGGCCTGATCGCGGCGCTCGCGATCTTCTTCTGGCTCAGCCGCCGTGTAGTGACCGATGCGGCGCCGCCGTCATCGGCCGAGGCGCGCGGCAGCATCGGTGCGCTGATCGCCGACGCCTTCTCCTCGCGCTGGGCGCTGTTCGGGGGGCTCGCGATCTTCCTCTACGTCGGCGCGGAAGTGGCGATCGGCACGCAGATGGCGCTGTTCCTCAATTCGGATGCGGTCTGGGGGCAGAGCGATGCGCCATTTGGCGTGCCGCTGCTCGGCTTCGCGATGGGCAGCGACGGCGTGCACGGGGTATCGCTGCAGGAGGCCGGCAAGGCTGTCGCCTTCTATTGGGGGGGCGCGATGGTGGGCCGCGCGATCGGATCGGCGCTGCTCGCCAAGGTGCGCGCGTCGGCGCTGCTCGCGTTGTTTACTGCGGTCGCGGCGGCGATGTGCCTCTACGTCGTGGCGGTGGGCGGCGTGACCGCGGGCTTCGTCGCGCTGTGCATCGGGCTGTTCAACTCGATCATGTTCCCGGTGATCTTCACGCTCACGCTCGAGCGTTCGAGCGCGAGCGAGGAGGCGACTTCGGGGCTGCTGTGCACCGCGATCATCGGCGGCGCCTTCCTGCCGCTGCTGGTCGGGCGCGTGTCGGACCTGAGCAGCTATTCGACCGCACTGATCGTGCCGGCCGCCTGCTACCTCGTGCTCTGCCTGTTCGCGATCGCCGCGGGCCGGGCGCGCGTGCTGCGGCGCGAGGACGAGATGGGCCCCTCGATCCACTGAGGGGCTCCGGCCCGGCGGCGCTCAGTCGGCGCCGCGGGCCGGTAGCGCCGTCGCGGCGAGCGCGATCGAGCCGAGCGGCCCGGCCTGGTCGCCGAGCGCGGGCGCGACGATCAGGGGCTCGTCGGGCAGGCGCATATAGCCGTTGATGCTCGCGCGCAGCATCGGCTCGAGCCGGGGGAGCAGGTGCGGCTGGCGCGCGATCACGCCGCCGCCCATCGCGATCCGGCGCGGGCCGGTCGAGCAGACCAGCGCATGGCAGAGGCAGGCGAGCGCGTCGGCGACGCGGTCCCACAGCGGATGGTCGGGCGCGACGTCGCCGACGTGCGTGGTGCCGAGTGCCGCCTTGATCGCGCTGCCCGAGGCGAGGCCCTCGACGCAGTCGGCGTGGAAGCGGCAGGCGCTCGGGATCGTGTCGCCCGCGAGCCGCGGCACGCGCAGATGCCCCATTTCGCTGTGG
>DATLJJ010000193.1:0-1767 GCA_035538975.1 Sphingomonas sp.
GTCGCCGCGCAATCGGGCGCCGAGCACGTGCCGCTCACCGCCGGCTGGCTGCGCGGCGGTCATGCGGTCGAGCGCACCGCCGAGGGGCTCGCGTCGCGCAACACCGGCGTGCTCGCCGCGCTGACCGAACGCCGCAGCGACTGGGCCGACCGCTGGGTCTTCACCCGCATCGCCCGCGCGCTGCTGCCCGAACTGGTCAGCCGCAACGTGCCCGGCTGGGCGCCGGTGGCGCTGGGCGGCGTGCTGGGGCTGGGTGCGCTGGGCGCGATCCTGAAGGGCTGGGAAGGCAGCGGCCTCGCGGCTGCGCTGCTTTCCTGCGCCGGGTTCGCGACCGGCTCGGCAATGGCGACGCTGCGCGGCGAGGAGGGGCGCGCACGCGGACTCGAACGCGCGATCCTGGCGCTGTTCGCGCTGGTGGCGCTGACGAGCGGCTGGATCGAGTACGGCCGGATCGACTCCACAACGCCGCTGGTGCTCGCGCTGGTCGCAGTCGCGGCGCAGCTGCTGGTCGAGCGCGCGCCGTCGCGGCACCGCCGCTGGTGGGCGAGCCCCTCGGCGCATCTGCTGCTGCTCGCGCCGTTCGCCTTCGCCGGCTTCGCGCATTTCGGGCTGGGGGCGGTGGCGCTCTATGCCTTCGCCACGCTTGCAGCGGCGGTAGAGGACACGCGCGAAAAGGCGGCTTAGGTCGCCTTCAGACAGGTGCGAGCAAATCCCGGCTCGCTTCTGCCGCCGCAATCCAAGTCTATCGTTCCGATATCAGAGATTGACTCCCAAATCGTGGCACGTACTCTCAACATTGCTCATAGATGAGCGCAATGACGGGAGGACGTTCATGAAGACGCACAAGGCAATCGCCGGTGTCGCATTTGCAGCATCGTTGTTCCTCGTTTCCTCGCCCGCTTTCGCACAAGACAATCAGGCGCCGGTATGCACGGATGGCTATTACGAAGATCATCAGGAAGAACAATATGCCGATATTGGCATATTCCTTGATGAATATTGCTCCGATCCGGACGGTGATCCTGTATATATCCACTACATCGGCTGGCCGAGCTGGTCCGGATACGGCATGAACTATGGTACCGTATATATGATCGGCGGCGGCATCGAGGTGATCCCGGTCCAGGTGTCCGACGGACAAGGCAACATCACTTCGTTCAACTGGACCGTTCAGCGCTACGGTTACTGATCGCGATTGCCCCAGCGGCCGTCGGGGGCTGCTGGGGCACGGAATGTCCAACCGGAGAGGCTCGTATTCGCGCCTGCTCAACGATAAGCTGACATTAACGAGACTTCGATAACCGGGGACCATGTCCGGCCCTTCCGTCGACACGCGCGATGGTGCCACCATCGGCGCTAACGAGCTGCTTGCGCGCGCGGCGGCCGCGGAGGCGCGCGCCCACTACGGCTTGCATGTCGCAGTGGAGGATTTCTTCGTTCCCGAAGAGGGCCGTCTCGACGAACGCACGCGGCGGGCGCTTTCGGCGCTGCTGCAGCGGCTGGTCGACTCCATCGAGGCCGAGATTCGCGAGCATGGCATCCGCCAGCTTTCCGGCCGCGGCGAGAATGCGCTGGCGCAGGCGCTGGCGACGCCCGGCGCCTCGCTGGTGGAGCGGCTCGCCTGTGCCGGAGTGTTGCGCGACCCGGCGCTGATGGCCGAACTGATCGCGCGCGTTCGGCAGGAGGCGATCGCTGCGGCATTGCCGATGCACGCGCCCGACGAGCCCGAGCGACCGAGCCTGATCAACCGCTTCGTCCAGCACCTCG
>DATLJJ010000194.1:0-3876 GCA_035538975.1 Sphingomonas sp.
GCAGTCGCATCTCGCCCCGCGCGCTCGCCACGATCACGCGCCAGATCGCGACGCTGGTGGGGTCGGACATTCCCGTCGAGGAGTCGCTCCGCCTCGTCGTCGCACAATCGGAGGCGCCCGCGATCAACACGCTGCTGCTCGAAGTGCGCGGCGCGATCCTCGACGGGCGCAGCTTCGCCGCAGCACTTTCGGCGCACCCCAGGGCCTTCCCCGAATTCTACCGCGCCTCGGTGGCCGCGGGCGAGGCCTCGGGCCAGCTTCCCGACGTGCTCAACCACCTCGCCGAATTCGTCGAGAACCGCCAGGCCAATGGGCAGAAGCTCCAGCTCGCCTTGCTCTATCCCGCGCTGCTCGCCTGCGTCTCCTTCGGGATGATGGCGTTGCTGATGGTCTATGTCGTCCCTGACATCGTCCGCGTGTTCGTCTCACGCGGGGCGGACCTTCCACTGCTCACCCGCATACTGATCGCGATCAGCTGGTTCCTGCAGAACTTCGGGCTGTATCTGATCCTGGCGCTGGCGGTGATCGGGCTGGCCGCGGGGCGCTGGGTGCGCGTGCCCGCCAACCGGCTGCGGCTCCACCGCTTCTTCATCGAGCGCCGCCCGTTCCGTCGCTTCAGCCGCCAATTGAGCGCGGCGCGTTTCGCGGGAAGCCTCGCGACCCTGGTCGGAAGCGCAGTGCCGCTGGTCGAAGCGCTCCACGCCGCCGCGGCGGTGACCCCCAACCATTGGGTGCGCGAAAAGGCGCTGGGGGTGGCGCAGCGCGTGCGCGAGGGCATTTCGCTGCGCGCCGCGATGCAGGAGGCGGGGGTGTTCCCGTCGATGCTCGTCGCGATCGTCGCCTCGGGCGAATCGAGCGGCCGCCTCGCCCCCGCGCTCGGCCGCGCGTCCGACGAGCTCGAGCGTGAGCTCGATGCATTGGTCTCGACTTTGGTGTCGCTGGTCGAGCCGCTCGTGCTGCTGGTGATGGGCGGACTGGTACTGCTGATGGTCCTCGCGATCCTGCTGCCGATCATCAACCTGAACAATCTGGTGACGCTGTAAATTCCCCTCAGCGAAGCTGAGGGAGGGGGGAATGAGGGGGCTACATCTGCCCCTGAATCTTCGCGCCGGGGGGCAGGCCCAGGAAGGGCATCATCGCGGCACCCTCGGGCGTCACTCCGAATTCCAACGTGCCGTCTTCAGCCAACTCGGCGCTCACCAGAGTCTTCCGGCGCTGCGTCATCGGCGCGATGCGGATCTGGGTGCGATTGCCGACATGCTCGGCGGTGAAGATCAGCGCGGGGAGGGAGGACGCGGCACCCGCGCCCTTGGGCCGGCAGCTTCCCGGATCGCTCGTCGCGGTGCCGGACATCATCTGCGCGCCGCCACCAACCGCAATCCGCTCCATCTCGATCTGCATCGTCAGGTCACAAGTGAACGGCAAATTGGGCTGGAGCGCCTGAAGCAGAGTCGCGTCGGCCGATCCGCTCACCTTGTCGATCACCGTGCGCCCGCCGAGATGCGCAAGCAGCCGGCCGCCCAGATCGGTGTTGGGGCCGGTCGCCTTCCAGTCCGCTGCGAAGTTGAGGCTGGTCAGCGAGCGCAGCGGCGCGAGGTGCCATTCGAACTTCGAGCCGCCGGCGACACCCACTTCGCCGTTCCACACCGTTCCCGCCACGCCGGTACGCCACGGCCGGTTCTTCAGCACCACGCTCGCCGGCATGGTGACGATCATCGCCAACGCATAGGCCCCTATGCCGAGCAGCGCGAAGACGATAATACGCCGGCGTGCCACATCCCCCGTATCCGGAGTCGGCAATGGACCGGCGGTCCCTGCTGAGGTTGCTGCAATCAGGCCTGGTCGCGTCAGCGGCATCGGTCGTGCTTCCCTCGTCTGCGCTTGCCGCAGCGGCGAAGAAGGACAAGCGCCCCGTCGCCCTGCTCGTGCCGCTCACGGGCCCGCGAGCGCGGATCGGCCTTAGCATGCGTCAGGCGGCCTTGCTCGCGGAAAACAGCGCCTATGTGCAGAGCTTCGACACCGGCGGCACCGCCGCAGGCGCGGCGGCGGCCGCGGCGAATGCGCTCAAGAAGCGCCCCGCGCTGATCCTCGGTCCGCTCTCGCACGAGGAAGTGCCCGCGGTGAGCAGCACCGTGGCGGGCCGTGTGCCGATCATCGCCTTCAGCAACGACGCGGTGCTGCGCCAGCCCGGAACCTATATTTTCGGTATCACCGCCGGGCAGGTGACGAGCGCGATCCTGCGCTATGCCCGCTCGCGCGGGATCAAGTCGGTCGCGGTGATCGATGACGGCAGCGCGTGGAGCGCCGCCTCCTCGGTCGAGGCGGGCCGTCTCGAAGGCGAACTCGGCATCCGCGTGCGTGTGCTGCAGGTGCGCGAGGGCCAGCCGCTTCCGGCCGCGGGCGACGCGCCCGACGCGGTGCTGCTCCCCGGCAGCGGCGAGGCAGTGCTCGCCGCCGCCCGCAATCTGAAGGACTCGGGAATCCAGTTCCTCGGCACGCTGCAAGGGCTCGACCATCGCCCGGAGGCGCTGGAGGCACTCGACGGAGCCTGGCTCGCCAGCCCTGATCCGGTTGCGTTCGGGACCTTCGCGAGCGAGTTCAGCGCGCGCAACGGCGGCACGCCGGGGACGATCGCCGCGCTCGCCTATGACGCCGCGGGCATCGCCAATTCGCTGCGCGCAGCGAATACGCTGGGCGCGGCGGGGCTGCTCGACAGCAAGGGGTTTCGCTGCGTCACGGGTCCGGTGCGCTTCCGGACCGACGGATCGGTCGCGCGCGACTTCGCGATTCTGCTCGCCCGCCCGCACGGCTATGAGCCCGTTGCGATGAGCTCGGGCGCCTGAGACCGGCAAGCGGGACCACCGTGAGACCCCGCGCCGCAATCGCACCCGCACAGGCGGGCTTCACGCTGATCGAGCTGATGATCTCGCTCGGCCTGTTCGCGCTGATCGCGGTCGCCGGGCTCGCGCTGGTCGACGGCATCATCAGCGTCCAGGGACGGACGGAGAAGAGGCTCGACCGGCTTGCCGATCTCCAGCGCGCGATGTTCGTAGTGACGAGCGACCTCGACCAGATTGCGCCGGGGCCGATCAGCGGTGGCGGGGCGGGCCTCTCGTTCACGCGGAGCGCTCCGGGGATCGGCGGTGCGGCGGTGAAGCTCGACTATGCGGCCGCGGGTGGCGTGCTGGTGCGTCGGGTCGGGCCGCTCCCGCAGGTCGTGCTTGCAGGCGTGGGGCAGGCGCAATGGCGCTTCTGGGATGGGGCATGGGTCGATCGCTGGCCGGTGCGCGAGGAAGATGAGGAGCGCTGGCCTCGCGCCGTGGAGTTGCGCATGCAGGCCGCGGGCCCGGGCGGTGCTCCCGCCACGCTGCGCCGGGTGATCGTGCTTCCGGTGCGTCCCGAGGAGGAGGACAAGGACCAGCCGCAGTCTTCGCCGTCACAGCCGGAGCAGGGGACGCCTCAGCAATGAGCCCGCGCGAGGAAGAGGAGGGGATGATCCTCGTCAACGTGCTGATGTTCGTCGCTATCGCCGCGGCGCTGGTGGCGCTGATGATCAGCCGCGAGGAGCTGGCGCTCGACCGGGCGTTGCGCTCGCGCGAGGCGGCACGCGCGATGGCGATCGTGCGCGGCGGCGAGCTTTCGGCGCTGGTGGCGTTGCGCCGCGACGGCGAGGTCGCTCCCGATGTGGATCATCAGGGCGAGCCTTGGGCGAAGCTGTCGGAAGCAGGCGCGCCGATCGAGGGCGGCAGCTTCGATCTCGCGATCGGCGATGCCGAGGGGCGGTTCAACATCAACGCGGTCCGCGCGGGCGACGCGGCCTCGACGATCCTGTTCCAGTCGATCGGCGAGGCCGCGGGGCTGACTCCGGAACAGATC
>DATLJJ010000195.1:0-5113 GCA_035538975.1 Sphingomonas sp.
ATCGCCTATCATCGGCGCCCGTTGGGCGACACCGACGGCAACCACCGCCAGCTCGCGATCGACCGGCTGATTTTCCGTCCCGACGGAAGCATCGCGCCGGTGAAGATCACCAACGAAGGCGTCGCGCCCCGCCGGTTGCCGGTCGAGCGCTGACTCGCCTCAGAATCCCCAAGTGACTTCAAAGAAGCCGTAATGGGTGTTGCCGTTGTCGGGCGCGCGGGGGGCCTCTTCAAGGAAGCGGCCCTTGGCGAGCATCGCCGCACCGACCGCCAGGCGCACGCTGCCCGGCTTGAGCCAGTAGCGCACGCGCGTGTCGAGCTGGGTGCCGGCATAATGGCCCGAGGCGCCCGCCGCGTCGCGCAGCCCGGTGCTGGCGAAGCTGTCGGTTGCCGAATCGAGCCACAGCGGGCGCACCGCGACATGGCCGTCCCAGCGCTTGTCGGGTTTCACCTCGAGCCGCACTTCGGGCGCGACGAGGTTGGCGCGCCCGACCGGGCCGTAGAGGCTGCTCGGGCCATATTCGAAGACGCGCGCGCCGAAGAGGGTGTCGAAGCGGCCATAGCTGCCGCCGCGCCGATCGCCGCTGGCATGGTCATAAGCGACCGCGAGGCGCGGCGACCAGGGCGCGGCGAAGGTGTAGCCGAGGCTCGCATGCGCGAACCAGGCGTCGACGTCGAGGTCGGTGCGGTCGCTCGCCGAAGTCGAGGCGCGGGTGGTGCCGCCCTGCCAGGCCGCTTCGACCTCGAAGTCCAGCGCGCCCTTCTTCGGCGCCTCGAGCAGGCGGAAGCCCGTCGTCCAGAGGCGGCGGTTGCGCGTGGCGAAATTCTCCGCGTCGCGTTCGAACAGGCGATAGACGAAAGTCTCGAGCGCCACCGAGCCGACGACATTGGCCTTGACCACGCGTGTGCCGAACAATTGCTGGTCGAGCCGCTCGCGATCGAGCTTGACGTCGTTGTCGGTGATCCCCTCGCGGTCGTTGGGAAGCCGGTCCTGCGGCATCGCCCAGAAGAGCGTGACGCTGTCGCCCTTGGCGGGGCGCCAGTCGAAGCGCGCGCCGGTGAAGGCGTTGGTCGAATTGCGGAAGTTCTGCTTCGAGACGAAGCGCCGCGACCCCCAGTCCATCGTCATCCGGCCGAGCTGGAGCTCGGCGTTCTTCGCCACCTCTGCAATCAGATAGGCCTGTACGGGTTCGATCGCATTGACCTCGGTCGTGCCGACCGACGAAGGCTCGCGCTGGAAATAGACGCGTGCGTCGTGGATCTCGCCGCCGATGCGGACGGGGCCCGCGTCATATTCGGCGCGTAGCTGGGTGCGCAGCATCAGCGCGCCGGTGTCCGTGGTGACGGGACGGAACTGACCATCGATCGCCTCCACGCGCGCGCGGACGCTTCCCTCGGCTTCGAGCTTGCCGTCCTCAGCATGGGCGGGGGCGCACAGGAGGCAGAGCGGCAGGAGTGCAAGGGTGGTCGAGCGGATCATCGGGTCTTCGTCCTGGCATGGCGGCGAGCGGCCGCTATCAAAAGGCGTGGCGGACCGGGATCGGCCGCATGCCCTGCATTATAGGACGGCGGAGGCGGCTCATCGGCGGCCTCGTAATAATCCGGAAACAGAAGCCCGGCGCAGGCGCGGTGCGCCGGGGGGAATCAGGCGGCCGCGCTCATCTCCAGCAGCACGGCCCATTCCTCGTTGCGCACCGGTGTGACCGAGAGGCGCGACTGGCGTAGCATTTCGAGCGCCTTGAGGCGCGGCTCGTCCTTGATTGCGGCGAGCGTGACCGGGCGCGCGAGCTTCTCGATGGGCCTGACCGCGACGCTCGCCCATTTGCCGTCGTCGCCGTCGGGTTGCCAGGCGCGGGTGATCTCCATCACCCCCACTGCCGCCTTTTCGGTGTTCGAATGGTAGAAGAGCGCGCGGTCACCCGGCTGCATTTCCTTGAGGAAATTGCGCGCGGTATAGTTGCGCACGCCGTTCCATTCGGTCGCGCCGTCGCGGATCAAATCGTCCCAGCTGTAGGCGTCAGGTTCCGAGCGCAGAATCCAGTATCGCATGCATGCCTCCGCGTCCGGCTGTAGCGCCGTCACGGCGCAGCGCAAGCGTGGCTAAACCGCTGGTTAACGGTGGATTCTGCGTCAGTTCAGCCGCGATTTCCTAACGTTGCCTCCTCAGCGCCACGACTCGCGCAAGGCGGCAAAAGGTCAAGGCGGCTGTGAGTTAGGAGAAATGCCATGACCAGTCTCGTCAAGAAGGCCGTGCTCGGGACCGCGCTTGGCGCGAGCCTGCTGACTGCGGTCGCTCCCGCGGCCGAAGCGCAGCGCTATCACCGCTACCGCCATCGCGACAACACGGGGACAGCTATCGTCGCCGGCATCGCGGGGCTCGCGATCGGCGCGGCGCTCGCCAGCGGCGGCCGACGCTACGATTACGACCGACGCTACTATCGCGACCACGGCTATTACCCGATGGACGGCTATTATTACCGCGATCATTACCGCCGTTATCGCGGCTGGGAACGGTGCCGCGTCCAGCGTGTGTGGGATCCCTATCTCGATCGCCCGGTACGCGTGCGCTACTGCCGCTGAGACGGCGCGAGCCAAGGGCGGCGCGGGAGCAATCCCGCGCCGCTTGTGCTTTGGGCGCGGCCGATGCCTTGAAAGCCGCGCGCAATGGCGGCAAAGGGCGAGGCCATGAGTGATACGCCTCCCGATCGTCTGTCGGTCAACCCGAACAGCCCCCATTTCCAGCGCGAACTGCTCGAGCGCGGCATCGGCATTCGCTTCAAGGGCGCCGAGCGGCACGACGTCGAGGAATATTGCATCTCCGAAGGCTGGATCCGCGTCGCGCTCGCCAAAAAGGTCGACCGCAAGGGCCAGCCGCTCACGATCAAGCTGACCGGGCCCGTCGAGGCGTGGTTCGAGCGCTCCGCAGAGGGCGATGACGCGGCGGACGACGCCGAAGGCTGAGGCTCAGCCCAGCGCCCTCGCCAGCGCCCGCCCGATGCGGGCGTGGAGGGGGCGCGAGTCCTTGAGCGCCAGATTGCTGCCCGTGATGTAGCTCGCGACGACCAGCGGCGCATGGCCGCGCGGCCAGACCACACCGAGCAGATTGTCGGTGCCATAGCCGCCGGCGCCGGTCTTGTCGGCGACGGTCCAGCCCGCGGGCAATCCGGCGCGCAGGGCCGCGGCGCTGGTGCGGGTCGCCTTCATCCAATCGGTGAGCTGCGTCCGGCCGGCGGGGGCGAGGGCGTTGCCCAGCACGAGGCGCTGCGCGAGCCCCGCCATCGCCGCGGGGGTGGTTGTGTCGCGCGGGTCGCCGGGGCGCGCCTCGCCCATGTCGGTCTCCCAGCGATCGAGCCGGGTGACGGGGTCGCCGAAACGGCGAAGCCAGCGAGTGAAGCCATCAGGGCCGCCGATCGTCCGCAGCAGCAGGTTTGCGGCGGTGTTGTCGCTGAGGGTGATCGTCGCCTCACAGAGCTCGGCGACCATCGCGCCGCGGCCCACGCGCTCTTCGGAGAAGGGTGAGTTGCTGACGATGTCGGCGCGTGTGACCGCGATTCGGCGGCCGAGCTTTTCTTCGCCGCGTGCGGCGCGCTTGAGCATGACCGCAGCGAGCGCGAACTTGAAGGTGCTGCACATCGGGAAATGGTCGTCGGCACGGTGGCCGAAGCGCTCGCCGCTGCCGGTGTCGATCACCATCAGCCCCAGCCGTCCGCCGCTTGCGCGCTCGGTCTCCAGCACGGCCTGCCGGAACGCAGGGCCGAAGCGCGAGGGCGCGATTTTTCTCGGGGCAGCCAAGGCCCCGCTCGCCATCGCCGCGCAGCCGCTCGCCCATAGGAAAGTCCGCCGATCCATCATCCTTTCTCCTTTCGCTGGGCACGATGCCGTGCAGGGACGGGGCGGCGCAAAGCATCAATTCTCGACAGAGCCATGAATTGATTTCATGATGTCGGCATGGATCGTCCGCAATTGCCGCTCAACCAGCTCCGTGCTTTCGAAGCCGCCGCGCGCCACCTGAGCTTCACCCGCGCGGGGCTTGAGCTTTGCGTCAGCCAAGGCGCGGTGAGCCATCAGGTCAAGGCGCTGGAGGAGCGCCTCGGCGTGCCTCTGTTCCGCCGGCTGCCGCGTGGCATCGCTCTCACTGACGAGGGGCTGGCGCTGGTGCCGGTGGTGCAGGACGCGTTCGAGCGGATCGGTGCGACGCTCGACCGCTTCTCCGAGGGGCGCTTCAAGGAAGTTCTGACATTGGGCACGGTCGGTACCTTCGCTACCGGCTGGCTGATCGAGCGCCTGCCCGAGTTCCTGCGGCTGCACCCCGAAATCGACCTGCGGCTGCTCACCAACAACAATCGGGTGGATCTGGCAGGGGAGGGGCTCGACCTCGCAATTCGTTTCGGAGATGGCGCCTGGCACGGCACGCATGCCGAGCGCGTACTGGAGGCGCCGCTGACGCCGCTCTGCGCGCCCGCGATCGCCGCGCAGCTGGCAGAGCCCGGCGACCTCGCTCGCCAGCCCTTGCTGCGTTCCTATCGCGCCGACGAATGGCCGCGCTGGTTCGAGCGCGCGGGGACGCCTTGTCCGGCGGTCCGCGGCACGATGTTCGACAGCTCGCCCGCGATGGCCGCGGCAGCAATGGCCGGGTTCGGCGTGGCGCTGCTGCCGCACGCCATGTTCGGTCGCGAGCTGGCGAACGAGCGGCTGGTGCGCCCCTTCGCAGCCGAGCTGGTTGGCGGCGCCTATTGGCTCACGCGTCTCCATTCGCGCGCCGACACGCACGCGATGGCGAGCTTCCGCGGCTGGCTGCTGGAGACAGCCGCGGGCTGATCAGCCCGCGAACGCCGCGCGCGCCGCGTCCTCGAAGGCCTTGATCGCCAGCTTGTAAGGGAAGGGTCCGTGGCTGATCCGCGCCACGCCTGTCGCCGCCACATCGCGGGCGGAAGGGGCGCCGGGGAAGACCATGAAGTTGACCGGAAGGGGGGACGCCTTGCAGACGCGTTCCAGCAATCGCAGGTCGGCGAGCAGGGGCACGAAGAAGCCGCTCGCGCCTGCCTCGGCATAGGCGTGCGCGCGTTCGATCGCGGCGTCGGCCAGCGCGTCGTCGTGCGTGTCGGGCGCGGCCT
>DATLJJ010000196.1:0-10412 GCA_035538975.1 Sphingomonas sp.
CGGCGCAGGTCCGGCTTCATGGTCAGCGGCAGCGAACCTGCTGCTGGTTGCGCTCCACCTGGCTGCCGAGCGCACCGCCCGCGATCGCGCCGAGCAGCGTGCCCACGGTGCTCGAGCGGCGACCCGCGATGACGTTGCCGAACAGCCCGCCCGCGGCCGCGCCGACGATCAGTCCGGTCGTGCCGTCGCTGCGGCGGCAGTAGTAGCGGCCGTCGTCACCGCGATAGACGCGCTCGTCGGGGCCGAGCACGCGCTCCTGATAGTTGCCGGTGCGATAGTCGCGCGCGGGATCGTAGCTCGAATCGTCGAACCGGTCGTCCCGGCCGCGGAGACGGTCGTCGCGGTCATAATCGTCGGCGCGCGTGGCCTGGTAGCGCTTGTAGCGCTCGAGCGCGTCCTGGAACGAGCGATACTCGCTGTCGAACCGGCGCTGCGCCGCCTCGAACCGTGCTTCCTCGTCCTGCGACTGGCTGTCGTAGCGATAGGCGGTCTGCGCGCCGGCAGGCATCGCGGCAGCGAAGGTGGCGGCAGCGGCTGCGGCGAGGATGGCGGACTTCATGCGATGCTCCTGTTGCGTGATCGGCCCCTTTTGGCCCCTGCGCCGCTGATCGACCAGTGCGGCTGTAGCTTTGATGAACGTGCGCCCGGGGGCTTGCACATCGGAGCGGCTTGCGAAATCACTCGGGCGTCGAAGGCGTTGCGGGCGCCCGGCGAGTCCAGCCCCTTGCTGCAATGCAGCATGGCGGGCATATGGGAGAGATGAAGTTGAGCCTCGAAGCCGATCCTCCCACGCCGCAGGCGATGATCCCGACCGTTCTCGAAGCGATCGTGCGTCTGCGCTGCCTGTCGATCACCTATAATCGCACGCGGATGATCCTGGCGCCGCACATCCTGTACGGCCGCAACGGCGGGCTTTATGTCGACGGCGTAGTGATCTCGCGCGAGGGCATGATCCCGCGCGAGGAGAAGGTGGGCAGCTTCAAGCTCGACGGGCTCAAGGACCTGACGCTGCTCGAACGCGAATTCTCGATCAGCGCGCTGTTCGACCCCAGCCTAGAGAAATACCAGCCCGAAACGCTGATGAAGGTGGAGCCCCAGGCGCCGCAGGGCTGAGGCGCCGGCGAACCGCTCCGCCAGCCCCCGAAGTTGACCAAGTTTCGCGCAACGCGCTTCATCTCGCAACTTTCTTGCGCGATTGCGGAGGCGCGGGGCTGAAGAAGGACGGCCGCGCCGCCGGCCCGGCGAGCACCGCCATGGCGAGGCGATCGTCATAGCGATGCCGCGTCCCGATCTGCTTGCCCTTGTAGACACGCGGCGTGACGATGCCGTTGAGCGCGCGGTCCATCGCCGTCTCGAGCTGACGATCATAGCCCATCATCAGCGCGAGGTCCCATGCGCCCGCGAAGCCGGCGGCGTCCGGATGCTCGCGCAGCCTGTATGCGGACTGTTTGCTCATCCCCACGGCTTTCGCCGCGCGGGAGACTGCGCCAATGACCGCCAGCGCCTGGACGAAGTCCTGTTGCCGGCGCGGCGTCCAGCCGTCGTGGCGCGCGCAGGGAACGGGGGTGAAAGCGAGCGGATCAGGCCCGGCCGGAGGCGGAGCGGGGGAGTGAGTCTCGTGCATCGACGAGTCTATCCCAAGCGAAATCCTACATTGAAAGCGGAATGTTCAACCCGCGGGCGGGCGCTGCATGTCGGTGTGGCGCGCGGTTGCGAGCCGCCGCAATTGTGCTGATCGAGGTTAAAGAGCGGAACCCTCGCCGCGCCCTCGCGTAGCTGCGGCCTGTGCAGGAGGGTTTTCGAGTGCCGATGAAAGCAGCACGCAAGGACGTCGAGGGCAAGTTCGTCGTCGAGGAAGTGCCGGATCTTCAGCTTCCGGCGCCCGATTGGGTCAAGGCGCGGATTCGCGTCGCGGGGATCTGCGGGACCGACCTCAGGCACTGGAAGAAGCACGAGCCCGAACTCGAATGCCACATCATGGGCCACGAACTGGCGGGCGAGGTGGTGGAGGTCGGCCCGGCCGTGACCAACGTCCGCCCGGGCGACCGCGTGGTGATCGAGAGCGTGCTCGGCTGCGGCCAATGCGAATGGTGCCGCGTCCAGCAATACAACCGCTGCCCCGACCTTTATCCGACGCGCACCAAAAGCGTGTCGAAGGCCTATGCCGAGCATGTGATCGGGCCGGCCGAGAAATTCTACAGGCTCCCCGACCATGTCAGCTTCGAGGAAGCGGCGCTGATCGACACTTTCTCGGTGTGCCTCCACGCACAGCATCTGGCCGCGCTGAAGGTCAACGAACGCGTCGCGGTGCTCGGCGCCGGGCCGATCGGACTCGGGCAGATGATGCTCGCCAAGGCGACCGGGGCCGATGTGCTCATCACCGACGTGGTCGACAGCGCGCTCGACCTCGCGCGGGAGCTCGGCGCGGACGAAGTAGTGAACAGCGCGCGCGAGGACGCGGTAGCGCGGGTGATGGAATGGACAGGCGGACGCGGCGTCGACGTTGCGTTCGAATGCGCGGGCGGTCCCGCTATGCCCGAGACGCTTCCCCAGGCGACGCTGATGGCGCGGCGAGGCGGGCGCGTCGTGATCGTCGGCGGATTCGACAAGGGACCGGTGTCGATCCCGCTCGAATGGCAACGCATCCAGATGAGCGAGATCACGCTGATCCCTTCGGCCAGCTTCGCGGTGTGGGACGGCCGGCCCGAGCAGGGGCAAGTGCTCGACATGATCGCCAAGGGACGGATCGACGTGCGCAAGCTGATCACGCACCGGTTCCCCATCGACCGGATCAACGAGGCGTTCGACGTGGCGCAGGCAAAGGAAGCGACGGGCGCGGTCTTCGTGGCGGTGGAGATCTGAGGATCGGTCGAAATCCTGTTTTCGAAGCGGACCCTCAGCCGGCGGGCGGGCGCGGCATGTCGGTGTGGCGCAGCAGCCATTCGCGGGCGTGCGCAGCCTCGTGGCGTTCATAGACTTCGTAGTGGACGCCGGGGATCACTGCGCCCTCGACCCGCGAGACGATGCGAATCCACTGCGCATCGGCGACGATCGCGACGCGCTCGATCTGGCGGATCATGCGGAAGACGAGCGGGAGGCGCTTTAGCTCCTCGGTGATCGCGGAGAGCGCGATCGACGGCGAGCCGCGGACGTCGGCCAGGACGTCGAGCTTGGGCATGTCGTCGAGGATCGCAGTCATGCGATTGAGCGCGGAGGCGACTTCGGCGGAGGTGAAGCGACCTTCGGCGACAATCTCGATCGCGCGATCGGTGAGCGGCGTGATGGTGAGCATGGGGGTGGAACGCTCCACGCTCAGATTTGCTCAACCGTGGTGCCGCATCGAGGCGTGGCGTCGTGATCCCCCTCGCAAGCCCGGGCAGGCTAGGCCTTCATGATCCTGAAAAGAGTGATTACCGGTGAATCCGGCGTCAGATGCGAGAGCTTGGGTGGGCACGAGGTCAGCGTCGCCCGCGTCGCATGCCGGATTTCCGTGACCCTCAGCCCGGCCCGGGCAACCAGATCGACCTGATCATCGTCGCGATAGACATAGGAGGGCACATAGTGCCGGGCACCGCTGCTCAATTCGAAAAGCGCCGCGTCCTGCATTTCCTCCGGCCCGCGATCCCGGAAGGTCGTTGCCCAATGGAAGGAGGGCGTGGTGAAGAGACATTGGCCGCCGGCCGCGAGGGAATCTTCCACCGCGCGCCATAATGTTTCGGTGTTGAAGGGGTCGGCCAGCGAGGCGACGACGAGATCGAACTTGCGGCCGAGCGCCGGAAGCTGCTCGGCGTCGAGCAGATAGAATTCCGCCGATTCAGGGCAGCGGTCCTCCGACCAGGCGAGCATCGTCTCCGATTGATCGACGATGTCCATCGAGCCGAAGGCGGGCCGATGCCGGATTGCCCAGGACCCAAGCACCGAACGCCCTGCGCCCAGATCGCAGAGCGCGCTGTCGGACCTGAAGTCGAAGCGCTGCAGCGCGCCCTCGATCAGCGCAGCAGACGCCTCGCCGAAAACGTCGCACGTCGGATGCTTGCGGGGATCGTAATATTCGTGGCCGACGGGGTCGTACGGCGCCGTCTTCGCGGACTCGGGCTTCAGCTTAACTATGAACACGGATGAAAGTCCCTGACGGAGATACGTCTTCGAACACGAGCGCCACGGCGTCGGCCAGAATTCTCAATTTTTCCTGGAAACCCTGATCTGCCTCGAGCGCGTTCAGGAATTTGTCGAGATCCCGCTTCTGCGCATTAAAGTCGGTGGCCGAGGTAACGCTCTCAAGTTTCTGCGCTTTCAGAAAAAAGACGCCCGGCGTGGTGCCTTTGGAGTCGATGAGCGGAATCGCCAGCGCATATTCGATCTCGTCGGCGTGCGCCGCCTCGTCCTTGGTCATCCCGTAATGCTTGATCAACCTGTTATCGGCGCTGAGCGCCGGATCGCGGATATTCCAGTAGAGCGATCCGCCCAGCCGCAGCGCCGTTCCGATCGCGCCGAAGCGCGTGGAGAAGCGCCGCCCGCCGCCGCTGTTGGTCGGAACATAACCGAGGAGCTGATACAGGGAATCCTCGTACAGGACGTCGACCATGTGCACGGTCGCCATGATGCTCTTCTGCGCTATGCCTGCGGCGCCCGGATTGTTCGTCGAGGCCGACAGCTTGTAGAGCGAGTCCAGCACGACGACCAAGGCATCCCGCACCCGATGTTTCCGTGCGGACCGCGTGCATTCGATCGCGCTCTCGCTTGCGAAATCGGCGGTCGCCTGCTCGATGTTCCGCTTGAGCTGCTTCGCTCCTTCCTCCGAGAAGCTGACTTCGTAGGAGCCGGCCTTCAGCTTGGTGACTCGCTGGAAAACCGACCTCGCACCCGTTTGCAAGGTTCGGGAGGTCACGAAAAAGAAGATCGCGATCGCCAAAGCGAGCGGCCAGACGAAGGCACGCACCAGCTCGACTACGTTTTTGTCGACGGTGAAGCGGCCATTCGGCCAGACCGCATGGCCGATCGTGAAGGCGGCCGCGCATAACAGCAGCGCCAGCACGCCGATCACCAGCAACGTGAACGCCGCGCCGATGATCTGCGGTATGTCGGCGATGAAGTCTGAAAAAGTGTAGTCCCTCCGCCTCGGCTCAAAAGCCATAGCCGCCTCCGTTTGCCCCCAGCGGGTCGCCCGCGTGATTACCCCACCGTCACAAAACTATCCATAACCCGCTTCCGGCCGGCCTGCTCGAAGTCGATCTCCAGCTTGTTGCCTTCGATCTCCGCGATGACCCCGTAGCCGAACTTCTGGTGGAACACGCGCATCCCCAGTGACAGGTCGTCGCGGGGCTTCGCGCCGAAACTCACGGCCGAGGCGCGGCTCTCCAGCACGCGGGCGGGTTCGCGCGTGAAGGTGCGCTGGGTGAAACTGCCGCCGGGGTTGCGCGGGTCGACGCCCGCGGCGCGTTGCCAGCCGGGGCCGCGGCCGGTGCCGCGGGAGACGTCGGCGAAGGGGTCGGCGCGTTCGGACCAGTTGGCGCGCCACAGGCTCTCGCCGCCCGACATCGTGCTCTCGCTCTCGACGTGCGGCTCGGGCAGCTCGGCGATGAAGCGGCTGGGCAGGCTGCTCGTCCATTGGCCGTAGATGCGGCGGTTGGCGGCGTGGAGGATCGTCGCCTGGCGGCGCGCGCGCGTGATCGCGACATAGGCGAGGCGGCGCTCCTCCTCGAGGCTGGCGAGCCCGCCTTCGTCCAGCGCGCGCTGCGAGGGGAAGATGCCCTCTTCCCAACCGGCGAGGTACACCGTGTCGAACTCGAGCCCTTTGGCGGCGTGGATGGTCATGATCGTGACCTTGGCTTCCTCCGCCTGCGCCTCATTGTCCATCACGAGGCTGACGTGCTCGAGGAAGGCGCCGAGCGATTCATATTCCTCCATCGCGCGGACGAGCTCGTTCAGGTTCTCGAGCCGGCCGGCGGCCTCGGCGGTGCGATCGGCCTGCCACATCGCCGTGTAGCCGCTCTCGTCGAGGATGATGCGCGCGAGCTCGGGGTGGGGGAGGTCGTTGCCCATGCTCCGCCAGCGAGCGATGTCGCCGATGAGGTTGCCGAGGCTGCGGCGCGCCTGGGGTGTGAGTTCGTCGGTGTCGAGGATGCGCGCGCCGGCGCTGGTGAGGGGCAGGCCCTCCGCGCGGGCGAACTGGTGGACCTTCGCCAGCGCCTTGTCGCCGAGGCCGCGCTTGGGGACATTGACGATGCGCTCGAAAGCGAGGTCGTCCGAGGGCTGCGCGACGATACGCAGATAGGCGAGCGCGTCACGGATCTCCTGCCGCTCGTAGAAGCGGAAGCCGCCGATGATGCGATAGGGGAGGCCTATGGCGATGAACCGGTCTTCGAACTCGCGCGTCTGGTGCTGCGCGCGCACGAGGATCGCCATGTCGTCGAGGCTCATGCCGCCGCGCTGGAGGCTCTCGATCTCCTCGCCGACGCGGCGCGCCTCCTCGGGGCCGTCCCAGATGCCCAGCACCTTGACCTTCTCGCCCTCGGGCTTCTCGGTCCACAGGGTCTTGCCGAGGCGGCCGCCGTTGTTGGCGATCACGCCCGAGGCGGCGGCGAGGATGTGGGGGGTGGAGCGGTAGTTCTGTTCGAGCCGGATCACCTTCGCGCCGGGAAAGTCCTTCTCGAACTTGAGGATGTTCTCCACCTGCGCGCCGCGCCAGCTGTAGATCGACTGATCGTCGTCGCCGACGCAGCAGATGTTCTTGCGCTCCTGCGCGAGCAGGCGGAGCCAGAGATACTGGACGCTGTTGGTGTCCTGATATTCGTCGACGAGGATGTAGCGGAAGCGCTGCTGATATTGCTCGAGCACGTCGCGGTGCGTCTTGAGGATCACCAGCATGTGGAGAAGCAGGTCGCCGAAGTCGCAGGCGTTGAGCGCGCGCAGGCGATCCTGATACTGCGCGTAGAGCGACTGGCCGCGGCCGTTGGCATAGGCCTCGCTCTCGCCTGCGTCGACGTCCGCGGGGCTCAGGCCCTTGTTCTTCCACTGGTCGATCAGCCCGGCGAGCTGGCGCGCGGGCCAGCGCTTCTCGTCGAGGTCGTTGGCGGTGATGAGCTGCTTGAGCAGGCGCAGCTGGTCGTCGGTGTCGAGGATGGTGAAGTTGCTCTGCAGCCCGACGAGCTCGGCGTGGCGGCGCAGCATCTTCGCGCCGATCGCGTGGAAGGTGCCGAGCCACGGCATGCCCTCCACCGCCTGGCCGACAAGGCGGCCGACGCGCTCGCGCATTTCGCGGGCCGCCTTGTTGGTGAAGGTGACCGCAAGGATCTCCGACGGATAGGCGCGGCGGGTCCAGAGCAGGTGGGCGAGGCGCGCGGTGAGCGCGGCGGTCTTGCCCGTACCGGCGCCGGCGAGGACGAGCACCGGCCCTTCGGTGGTGAGCACCGCCTCGCGCTGGGGAGCGTTGAGGCCCTGGAGATAGGGGGCGTCATCGGGAGAAGGCGCGGGCAGACTCATGGCGAACAGTTAGGGAACGCATGCGCGCAGGGCAACCGCAAAACGGGTTGCGCGAGCGGGCCGGGCGCAGTAGAACAAAAAGGGATCATAAAGGAGGAGGCGTCATGGCGATCACCGGTAAATGCCACTGCGGCGCGATCCGCTATTCGGCGGAGGGAACGCCCGAGCACCATGCGCTGTGCCATTGCACCGATTGCCGCGGCTGGTCGGGCGCGCCGATGGCGGGGTGGATCGCCTTCAAGGAAGAGCAGGTGACGATCGAGGGGCAGCCGGCGAGCTACAAATCCTCCGATCTCGCGGTGCGGCAGTTCTGCCCTGCGTGCGGAACGGGGCTCTTCTATCGCAACCCCACCTATCTGCCGGGGATCATCGATATCCAGTCGGGCACGCTCGACGATGCCGCGGGCAATCCGGCGGGCGCGCAGATCATGGTCAAGGAGCGGCTGCCGTGGATGGGACGGGTGGGGGAACTGCCCGAGTTTCGTACCTATCCGGGGATGGACTGAGCGGCGGACGATTGCGGCGGCGCGTGCCAGCGCCTAATCGGCGGGCATGAACTGGCGGAACCGGAAACTGCGCCTGGCCCTGGTGCTGGCGCTCGCGATCTTCAGCGCATGGACGGCGTGGCGCACGAGCCGGGCGCCCGAGCGCCAGCCCTGCGTGCCCGGGCGGCACGAGGAGAAGGACGACAGCGGCAAGGTGGTGAAGATCACGCGGATCGAGTGCCGCTGAGGCGGCGCGCGGTCAGGCGCGAGTCTCGATCGCGTGCGCGGCGAGCTCGAGGCTGAGCCGTATCCCGTCGGTATCGGCGCGCAGATCGGCCTTGAGGTGATCGACCGGGTTCCAGAAGGCCACCAGTGCGCCGGCGGCGAGCGCCAGCAGCGTTGCGAAGAGGAACCGCCGTCCCGCCGACTCACGCATTGCCCGACTCTCCCTTTTCGGCGCGCTGAGGTGGGGCTTTGCTACGCCGACGAAACTGTCGCGCGGATGAATGGACGCTGGGGGCTGCGCGCGCGCCGGTACCGCGAGCACGCGCACAGCCCGGTACGTCAGAAGCGGATGCTCAGCCCGGCACGCCCGCCTGCGCCGCGATAGCCATCGCCCAGGCGGCCATTGGCCTCGATGAAGCCGTTCACGCGCGAACCGACCGCCGCCGACATGCCGATCCTGGCTTCGCCATAGGTCCCGATGCGGGGGCCGACGAGGTCGAGGTCGAGGCCGCCGCTGGTGAAGGCCGTCCGGTCGTCGTTCGAGAAGTCGTGGACGACATTGCCGCCCGCATAGAGCTGGATCCGGCTAGGCCCATCGCTCAGCGTGGCGCCGAGGCGCACGCCCGCCTTGCCGCGGAGCCCGTCCGAATTGTCGAAGGCGAAGCTGCCGCCGGGCAGGTCCAGATCGCCGAGATCGGTGCGGGCATATTCGATCGACACCGCAGGCTCGACGAAGAAGCCGCTGGAACCGAAGCGGACCCCCGCCTGCGCCATCGCACCATAGCTGTTGCCGTCCATGTCGTCCCGCGCTCCGGCGCTGCGGCTGACGACGTCGATCCAGTAATGCTCGTACCGCGCCAGCGCGTTGATGAAGAACGCACCTGCGTTGAGCCGGGCATAGGCGCCGACGTTCGCCGCCTTGTAGTGGAAGCGGTCGGCCGTCGCCTCGAAGCGGAGGGTGTGATCGCCATAGCCCGCGGTGATGCCGAACGCTGCCGGACCGCCGAAATCATAGCCGATCTGGCCGCCGAATGCGTCCTGGACATAGTCGAGCCGCGCCGTGGTCGTCTGGCCGAAGTTGACCGCAGCGACATCGCCTTCATAGCGGCTCCACTGGCCGTACATCTGTCCCCATAGCGCCGAGCCGACGCGGCCGGTCTCGCCGGCGCTGCCACCCTCGGCGTCGCGAAGATCGCGGAAATGGCCGTCCACCGCATCGTTGCCGCGGTAGAAGATTTCCCGCACGCCTTCGGCGAGCTTGACCTGCTGATAGGCCGAGCCGTTCGGCGTCCCGAACAGGCGGAAGTCGTTCGCCGGTGCGTCGAAGGCGATCCGGTAATCGACCAGGCCGCGCGTCGCGGCACCGCCCGGCACATAGAAGGCGCCCGAACTCGTGCCCGGGCCTGCGTCGACCACGAGCGCACCGTTGACCAGGACGCCGGTTCCCAGCGGGTTGACCAGCAGCGCGGTACTGCCGGTGGCGGCGCCCGCCACGACCACACGGTCGCTCGTCCCCGCATCGGCGGCAACGTCCACGCCGAGCTGGCTGTTGCCCGTGCCGGTGAAGCTGCCGTCCAGCGTCAGCACGTCGCCGACCTGACCATTGCGCAGATCGACGAGGCCGCCGTTGACCGTCGATTCGAGCCCGGTGAAAGCCACGGTGCCGGGCGCGGTCGCCGCGGGGAGCACCCTGATCACGCCGGTATTGACCAGCGTGTCGGTACCTCCGCCGAACGCACTGGTGCCGGTCGCGTCGAACGTGCCGCTGTTGGTCAGCGTGTCGTTGCCTTCGGTGAGGTCGACATAGCCCTGGATGCGGCCGGTGGGCTGGACGGTGACCGCAGCCGCGGCGCCATCGGCGTTGATCGCCGGGCCCGTAACGCCGGATACCGTATCGCCGATCACGATCGCTGCGCCGGTGCCGGACGTCACATCGATGCCGGAAGCGCCGCCGCGGATCGATGCGCCGGGGACGGTGGTGACGGCTACGCCACATGCGCTTTCCGCGAGGATCCCGGTTCCCGCAGTGGACGCAATCGGCCCTTCGGCCGTGATCGCGATCTGCGCGCAGCCGCTGGTAGCGACGATCCCGTTGCTTCCAAGGCCACTGACGGTGATCGGCCCCGCGGTGATCGTCTGGTCGCCCGTCGTGGTGGTGACGTCGATGCCATCGCTGTCCGGACCACTCGTGACGACCGTGCCCACGTCCACGGTGACCGG
>DATLJJ010000197.1:0-6404 GCA_035538975.1 Sphingomonas sp.
ATGTAGGACGAGTCCTTCACCATGAAGATGAAGTCGGTCATCGCCGGCGAATAGACCGCCCCGCCCGCGCACGGCCCCATGATGAGCGATAGCTGGGGCACCACGCCCGACGCCAGCACGTTGCGCTGGAACACCTCGGCATAGCCGCCGAGCGACGCGACACCCTCCTGGATGCGCGCGCCGCCGCTGTCGTTGAGGCCGATCACGGGCGCGCCGACCTTCATCGCCATGTCCATGATCTTGCAGATCTTCTGCGCATGCCGCTCCGAGAGCGAACCGCCGAACACAGTGAAGTCCTGGCTGAAGACGAACACCAGCCGCCCGTTGATCGTGCCGCTGCCGGTGACCACGCCGTCGCCGGGGATCACCTGCGTCTCCATGCCGAAGTCGACGCAATTGTGCTCGACGTACATGTCGAGCTCCTCGAACGACCCCTGGTCGAGCAGCACTTCGACTCGCTCGCGCGCTGTCAGCTTGCCCTTGGCGTGCTGCGCGTCGATGCGCTTCTGGCCCCCGCCGGCCCGCGCAGCCGCGCGTCGGCGTTCCAGTTCCTCGATGGTGGACGACATTGAGTCCGGGCCTCCTCTCCTGATTCCATCAACCAGAGTTGGAGGCCCGGCGCAACATTATTGCGCAGCCGCAAACCGACCGCTCATTGGCCGCGTTCGTCCGGTCCCTTCGATCGCGTCGCCACGTGACCGCCAAGCGCGCTTTCCTGCTCGCGGTCGGTGGTGCTGGAGACTTCCTCCACATCCTCCACCGGTCCGTCGCGGGGTGCGCGCTCGCCCGATCCGATGAAATCGCCTTCGCTGCGCGGTTCCTCGCTACCCCGGTCGCGCGGCTCGCGGTCGTCGAGGCTGCGCGAGCGGCCCTCGTGCATGCGGCGGTCGTCGGTTGCCATGGTCTCTCTCCTGCTTTCCTGCCTTCAGGCGTTGGTGCGGCCCATCTTTCCCTCGGGCACCTGGCCCTGGGCGCCGGTGTCGTTCTCGACGTCGCCCTCCATCGTGTTCTCGCCGGCGGCCTCGTTCGGATCCGCGCCGGTCCGGAACAGGCCTTTCGACTGGCCGATGCCGGGATTGTCCTCCAGATCGTCGCGCGGGCGGTCCTTCGGTTGGGTCTTGTCGTGCTGGCTGCTCGTCATCTCGCCTCTCCTGTCGTCCCGGTTAAACCGGTGAGGCGGGGGCACAGTTGCTCCCGATCGCGGCGGCGTGGCATAATCGCGCGACAGGATAAGGAGAGGACCGATGGCCACCGCGCTCCAGCCGGGTGCAGGCAACAAGCTGGGCGTCAGCGACGCCGAATGGGAGGCGCGCCAGCAGCTCGCCGCCTGCTACCGCGTCTTCGACCACCTCGGCTGGTCCGAGATGATCTACAACCACATCACGGTGAAGGTGCCGGGCGAGGACAATGCCTTCCTGATCAACCCCTTCGGACTGCATTTCAGCGAAGTCTGCGCGTCGAACCTCGTCAAGATCGACATCGACGGCAACAAGCTCGACGGCTCACCCTATCCGGTGAACCTCGCCGGCTTCACCCAGCACAGCGTCTTCCATCGCCACCTGCCCGACGCGCACTGCATCATGCACACGCACACCACCGCGGGCATGGCAGTGAGCGCGCTCGAGGGCGGGCTCCAGCCGATCAACTTCTATGCGTGCAACTTCATCGGCCAGATCGCCTATCACGATTTCGAGGGCGTGACGGTGCGCTCGGAGGAAGGCGAGCGACTGATCGAGCACCTCGGCGACAAGCGCGTCATGCTGCTCAGGAATCACGGCATCCTCGTGATGGGCCGCACCTTGCCCGAGGCGTTCATCAAGCACTGGTCGCTCCAGCGCGCCTGCGAGATCCAGCTCGCCACGCTCTCGATGGGCAAGCCGCTGCTGGTGCCGGATGAAGTGGTGGCGGTCCACCAGCGTGACTTGTCGAAGGTCCAGCTGCCCGGCGGCCCCGGTGCGCCGGACTTCGCCGCGATGGTGCGGCTGGTCGACCGCACGGACCGGAGCTGGCGGGAGTGACCCTGCCCCTCTCCCGCGTGCGGGAGAGGACTTTCACCCGAACCGGAACCCGCTCACCGCCCAGCCCATCACATGGTCGCGGTAGTCGCAAACGGCCTGCCCCTCGCCGCCCGCACCGAGCGCGACCATGAGCGGCAGCAGATGCTCCTCGCGCGGATGGGCGAAATGCGCGTGCGGCAGCCTGTCCCAACCGATCACCCGCTCCGCCCGACGCGCAGGATCGGGATCGGTGACGGCATCGACCAGCGCCGCGTCCCATTCGTCGGCCACGGGCGTCACCTGGGGCCCGCGCGCGCGCAGGTTGTGGAAGCTCATGCCCGATCCCACGATCAGCACGCCTTCGTCCCTCAGCGGCGCCAGCGCCCGCCCGATCGCAATGTGCGCGGCGGGATCGAAGTCCTTGCGGAGCGAAAGCTGTGCGAGCGGGATGTCCGCGCCGGGAACGACGACCTTCATCGGAATGAACACGCCATGGTCCCAGCCGCGCTCGCGCTCGACGCCTGCGGGCAGGCCCGCACCCTCGAGCAGCGCCTTCGCCCGCATCGCTACGTCAGGCGTGCCGGGCGCGTCCCAGCGCAGCCGATAGGTGTGCTCGGGGAAGCCGTAATAGTCGAACAGCAGAGGCTGGCCGTCGCCGGCGTGGACGGTGACCTGATCCTCCTCCCAATGCCCGGAGACGAGCAGAATCGCCTTGGGCCGCTCGGGCAGGCTGTCGATCAGTCCCGCGAGATAGTCCTGCATGGGTCGCCACATCGGATCGGGCGGGCCGCCCTCGGGATCCATGAAGAAGCAGGGACCGCCGCCGTGCGGAATGAAGAGTGCTGGTAGGGTCATGCCAGGAATGTCGGCTCGGCCTCCCGACTCCGCAATGCGCATTAGCGAAACGGCCCGTTTCCCTGCGCTCCCCTCCCGCTTGCGGGAGGGGTCGGGGGAGGGCATGGTCGATAAATGGCCTGGAACAGCCCCTCCCCTAACCCCTCCCGCAAGCGGGAGGGGACCAAGTGACTCGCTTCACCGTCAACAACCAGCCGGTCGAATACAAAATGGATCCGCGCACACCGCTGCTCTGGGCGCTGCGCGACGCTTCCAATCTCACCGGCACCAAGTTCGGCTGCGGCACCGGCGATTGCGGCGCCTGCACGGTCGACGTCGACGGCACCGCCCGGCTCGCCTGCCAGGAGACGATCGGCGCGCTCGAGGGGACCTTCGTCACGACGATCGAGGGCCTCCCGCGCGACCGCAGCAACCCGGTCCAGCAGGCGCTGATTGCCGCGAACGTTCCCCAATGCGGCTATTGCATTCCCGGCGTGGTGATGGCTGCCTCGGTGCTCCTGCGCACCAATCGCAATCCGGGCGAGGACGACATCAAGGCCGCCATCCCCAACATCTGCCGCTGCGGCATCTATCCGCGGCTGCTGGGCGCGATCGGCGAGGCGGCGCGGATCGCGCGCGGCGACGCAGCGCCCGAACGCGAAGCCGCTCCCGAAGACGACACGCCGGAACCCGCTGGAGAGCCATGATTCTTTCGCATCGCTTTCACCGCAATTCAGCAACTGCTCATCGACAGAGGCATAGCAAGGGCACATCTGGTAGCCCGGCGCTTCGCCGGACCCAGCGGAGACTAAGTTCGATGAAGAAGACCTTGCTCGCGGTGCTCGTCGCCGCAACGGCTCTGGTCCCGCCCGCGGCGCTCGCGCAGGATCGGGGAGGCCGCTGGGGCGGCCGTGGCGGCCAGTCGACGGAAGCCCGCCAGCAGTCCGCGCCGCAGGCGCGCGAGAGCCGCGGTTCGTGGCGTCAGCAGAGCCAGCCCACGGCCCAGCCGCAGCAGCAGCGCTCGTGGGGCGGCGGCGATCGCGGCTGGCGCCAGCAGCGTCAGCAGGCCGCGCCCCAGTATCAGCAGCGCCAGCAGGCGGCCCCGCAGCAGCAGGCGCCGCAGGCGGAACAGCGTCGCCAATGGAGCGGCCAGCGCAGCTACGGCAACCAGGAAGGCGCCCGCACCCGCTGGAACCGCGAGGGCGCGCGTAGCTATCAGCAGCGCAACGAAGCCTATCAGCAGCAGCGCCAGCAGTCGCAGCAGTATCGCGGCGAACGCGACCGTCGCTGGGACCGCGGCAACAGCGGCTGGAACGATCGCCGCGCGACCTCCGAGCGGCGCTGGGAGGGCAACCGCAGCTCGAGCCGCTGGAACAACAGCTGGCGCAACGACCGCCGCTACGACTGGCGCGACTATCGCGCGCGCAACCGCGGCATCTATCGCCTGCCGCGCTATTACGCGCCGAGCGGCTGGGGCTATGGCTATCGCCGCTTCTCGATCGGCTACACGCTGAGCTCGCTCCTGTTCGCGCAGCAGTACTGGATCAACGATCCCTTCTACTATCGCCTGCCGCCGGCCTATGAGCCCTATCGCTGGGTGCGCTATTACAACGATGCGCTCCTCGTGGACATCTACACGGGCGAAGTGGTCGACGTGATCTACGACGTCTTCTGGTAAGGGCACACGCTCCTGCCTGAAGATCCGGGGCTCGGCGGAAACGCCGGGCCCCTCGTCTTTTCGGTCGCGCGTTTCAGGCGCTTGCAATCCTGCTTTCGTCGCGCAATTCGGAATCCGTGGTGGACAAGAAAGTGATCGCGAAGATTTCGGGCGGCCCGTCGCCGCACCGTGCCCGCATCGGCCGCGAAGTTTCAGCGCGGCTGGAGGCGAACCCGAACGTGCGCCGCGCAAAGACCGACGTCGCGCAGATGTACACCTATCCCGATTTCCTGAGCGACGCCGAATGCGACGCGCTCGTCGCGCTGATCGATGCCAATTCGCGCCCCTCGACGCTGCTCGCGAAGAGCGAGGATCCCGAATATCGCACCAGCGACAGCTCGGATCTCAATCGCTGGGACGACGCCGTCGGGCCGATCGACAGCCGGATCGCCGAGCTGCTCGGCATCCCGCCCGAGAATGCGGAGACGCTCCAGGGCCAGCGCTACGCGGTCGACCAGCAGTTCCGCGCGCACTGCGACTGGTTCCACGAGTCGAGCGCCTATTGGCCTCGGATGCAGGAGACCGGCGGCCAGCGCACCTGGACCGCGATGGCCTATCTCAACGACGTCGCCGAAGGCGGCGCGACCTGGTTCCCCCGCGCCGGGCTGCGCTTCAAGCCGAAGAAGCGCCTGCTGGTCATCTGGAACAACATGCTCCCCGACGGCAGCCCCAATTACGACACGCTCCACGAGGGCATGCGCGTGATCGAGGGCACCAAGTACATCGTCACCAAATGGTTCCGCGAGCAGGCCTGGCTCCGCCAGCCGATCGACACCTATGTGTCGCCGGGTATCGAGACCGCGAACGGGAAGTAGGACGCGTCGGACCCCTTCCCCTTCAGTTCGAATAGACTTTCACGTCCCTCACGATCATGTCGCCCGTGCCATCGGAATAGTCGCTCATGGTCTTCACCGCGACGTTCATGATCGGATACCAGCGGAAGCCGGCGAAGGGGTTCACGGCCTGATAGGTCTCCACGCCGTCGATGAACCAGGTGATGTAATCGGGCTGGATATCGACCGCGAAGCTGTGGAAGCCGGTGGTGAAGCCCCCAACCCCATAGACCTCCTGCGTGTCGAGGAACGTGCCCTGCTGGAAGGTCCGGGTGATGTTGGCGCCGCCGTGGAGCGTGTGCGCGGTGTGACGGTCGAAATTCCACCAGCTCTCGAAGCCGAAGCCCTCGTAGATGTCGATCTCCGGCGGCCAGCCCGAGGTAGAGATGAGCCAGAAGGCCGGCCACGAGCCGCGCCGCGTCGGCATCTTCGCTGTGAACTCATATTGCCCATAGCCGATCTGCAGCGGCCGGGTGTTATGGCCGCTCAGAGCGATCGCACCATAGTTGTAACCGACCCCGTCCCAGAACATCGGCTCCTTGAGCTTCTGCGTGTGCATGACGAGCCCTTCGTCGGTGTACCGAAGCGGCGCCTCGATGGCGTAGTCGCGGTATACCCACCCGTCGAGGTACATGCCGGTCTCCTGGTTTCCGGGCTGCGAGCGGCCGTTGGGGAGCTGGGTGGACCAGGCCTTGTCGTGCCCCGCGTCGGACCATTTCATCGTCTCGCGGCTCATCTTCCACTGGAGCGTGCCCGTCGGCTGGAAGGTCCGCGGCGCGCGGCCCTCGGTCTGCTGCGGTGTCGGCGCCTGGAGGAAGTCGCACTGCACCACCGCACGGTCGGTCCCCATCTTGCCGCCCCAGGGCGCCTCGACGAAGCGGACGATGAAGTCCGCCTGCGGAATGCCGAGAAGAATCGGCACCTCGACCGTCTTGGTGAGCGGATCACCGGGACGGAAGATCACCGATTTGTAGATGCTCTGGTAGTTGACCCCCGCGACGCCCCTGACGAGCCCGGTCCCGT
>DATLJJ010000198.1:0-5723 GCA_035538975.1 Sphingomonas sp.
CCCGATGTGGCTGGCGGCACCTTCAACATCGGCTCGGGCCAGGATCGTTCGGTAACCGAGGTGGCCCGGGCGCTCGCCCGCGCAATGGGCAAGAACGATGTCGCGCCCGAGATCGTCGGCAAGGCGCGCATCGGCGACATCCGACATTGTTTCTGCGACACCAGTCTCGCTGCCGAAAAGCTGGGCTTCGAGTCGCGGACCGACTTCGAGGAGGGGCTCGCCGAGCTCGCCGAATGGGTCGCCGAGCAGACCGCCGAGGACCGCGTGGCAGAGGCGCGCGCCGAACTCGAGCAGCGAGGGCTGGTGGCATGAGGGGCTCCGCCAGGGACCGCCGCCCCATCCTGATCACCGGTGGCGCCGGGTTCATCGGCTCCAACCTCGCCGACCGGCTGGCGAGCGAAGGCCATGACATCCTGATCTACGATGCGCTGAGCCGCGCTGGTGTCGAGCGCAATCTGCGGTGGCTGGAGGAGCGCCACCCCGGCAAGATCGAGGCGATGGTCGCGGATATCCGGGACGAGCCGATAGTTGCGCAGGCCGCCCGCCGCGCGAAAGCCGTGTTCCACCTCGCCGCACAGGTCGCGGTGACCACCAGCCTCACCGATCCGCGCGAGGACTTCGAGATCAACATCCGGGGCACGCTCAACGTGCTCGATGCGCTGCGCGGATCGCGGACTCCCGTGGTCTTCGCCTCGACCAACAAGGTCTACGGCGATCTCGCCGACCTCGAGTTCGAACGCGAAGGCGACACTTACGTCCCGCTCGACGCGCGCGTACGCAAATACGGCATAGGAGAGGATCGGCCGCTCGACTTCCATACGCCCTATGGGTGTTCGAAGGGGGCGGCCGACCAATATGTGCTCGATTATGCGCGCAGCTTCGGCCTGCCCGCCGCGGTGCTGCGGATGAGCTGCATCTACGGCCGCCGCCAGATGGGGACCGAAGACCAGGGCTGGGTCGCGCATTTTCTGATCCGCGCGCTCGAGGGCAAGCCGATCACCCTCTACGGCGACGGCTGCCAGGTCCGCGACGTGCTGGACGTGTCGAACGCGGTCGAGGCTTATGTTCGCGCCTGGGAGCGGATCGACCAGGTGGCGGGCCGCGCGTTCAATCTCGGCGGAGGTCCGAAGAACGCGATCAGCCTGCGCCAGCTCCTGGCGCACGTCGGCGATCTGATCGGCCGCGAAGTGAAGGTGGACTATTCGGAATGGCGCGCGGGCGACCAGCGCTACTTCGTCGCCGACGCGCGCAATGCCGAGGCCGCGCTGGGGCTCAGCCCCAGGCTGCCGTGGCGCGACGGCGTGGCGGCGCTCGCGCACTGGCTCGCCGAGGAACGCGAGCTGGGCTGGACGCTCGCGCCGCTCGCCGAGCCGGCACTGCTGAAGGTGCCCGCATGAGCGAAGGCCGAAGTCTCAGGCTGCTGATGACCGCCGACACGGTCGGCGGGGTGTGGCAATATGCAATCGAGCTCGCGGCGGCGCTGGAACCGCACGGCGTCCGCACCACGCTGGCAGTGCTGGGCCCCGCTCCTTCCTCCGAGCAGCGCGCCGAGGCTGCTGTCGTGCCGGGGCTGGCGCTGATCGAGACCGGATTGCCGCTCGACTGGCTGTGCGACGCACCCGGGCCGGTGATCGCCGCCGGCAACGCGATCGCGCGACTGGCAAAGGACACTCGAGCCGACCTCGTGCAGCTCAACACGCCGGCGCTGGCCGCGGATGCCGATTTCGTCGTACCGGTGGTCGCAGTCGCCCACGGCTGCGTCTCCACCTGGTGGGAGGCCGCGCACGGCGACGAGCTGGCTCCAAACTATCGCTGGCACCGCACGCTGATGCGCGAGGGGCTACTTGCCGCTGACCGGGTCGTAGCGCCTACCGCCGCCTATGCCGCCACCGTCGCCCGGCATTACGACCTGCCGGAGGCGCCGATCGCCATCCACAACGGCCGACGCCCGCTGGCGCTGCCCAGCGGCATCCGCCCGCGCGACTTCGCCTTGACTGCCGGGCGACTCTGGGACCGCGTGAAGGGCGCGGAAACGCTCGACCGCGTCGCAGCCTGGCTCAGTGTACCCCTCCTCGCTGCCGGCACTACGCGCGGCCCGCATGGCGAGACGGTCGCGTTCCGGCACCTGCACGCGCTCGGCCATCTCTCTGGAGAGGCGCTGGCGCATCGGCTAGCAGAGCAGCCGGTGTTCGTCTCGGCCGCCCGGTTCGAGCCGTTCGGCCTCGCCGTTCTGGAAGCCGCGGCGGCGGGATGCCCGCTCGTTCTCTCCGACATCGACAGCTTCCGCGAGCTGTGGGACGAAGCCGCGCTGTTCGTCGCCCCCGACGACGAGGCGGGCTTCGCCGATGCGATCGAGGCGATCCTCGACGATCCGCCGCTCCACCACCGGCTGGGTGCGGCCGCCCGCGGCCGCGCCGCGCGCTACACGCCCGAGGCCACGGCCGCGGCAATGACCGCGCTTTTTGCGGAAATCACCGCGAGGGCGCCGGCACGGAGAGCGGCGTGAGGATCGTTTATTTCACCCACTCGCTGGCGAGCTGCTGGAACCACGGCAACGCGCATTTCCTTCGCGGCGTCCTGCGCGAGCTGATCGCGCGGGGCCACGATGTGGAGGTGTGGGAGCCCGAAGGTTCGTGGAGCCTCGCCAATTTGCTCGCCGACCACGGCGAGGCCGGGCTGGAGCCGTTCAGGACAGCCTACCCCGAACTACGGGCCCAAACCTATACGCCGATGGCGCATCTCGACCAGCTGGTCGACAACGCCGATCTGGTTATCGTCCATGAGTGGAACGAACCAAAACTCGTCGCCCAGCTTGGAAGGCTTCGCCGATTGGGCGCACCCTTCGCCCTGGTCTTCCACGACACGCATCACCGCGCGGTCAGCGCGCCCGGGGAGATGCGAGCCTACGACCTCGAAGGCTATGACGGCGTACTCGCCTTCGGCGAGGCGCTGGCACAGGTCTATCGCGGCTGGGGCTGGGGCGAACGCGTCTGGACCTGGCACGAGGCCGCCGACACGCGCCTGTTCCACCCGCCGGCAAGGGAGCAGCCCCGCGAGGGACTGGTCTGGATCGGTAACTGGGGCGACGGCGAGCGCACCGAGGAACTGGAGAGGTTTCTCTTCCGCCCCGCCGGGCAGGCCGGCCTGCCGCTCGACATCTACGGTGTCCGCTACCCTGACGAGGCCAGAGCAACGCTTGTCCGCCACGGCGCGCGCTATCATGGCTGGGCGCCGAACGCGCGCGCACCGGAGATCTTCGCGCGCCATCTGGCGACGGTGCATGTTCCGCGCCGCTATTATGCGACCATTCTGCCCGGCATCCCCACCATCCGCGTGTTCGAGGCGCTGGCGTGCGGCATCCCCCTCGTCTCGGCGCCCTGGGACGATGCCGAGGGGCTGTTCCGGCCGGGTGAGGATTATCTCGTCGCGCGTACGGGCGAGGAAATGACGCAGCATCTCCGTGCGCTGCGCGACGATCCCGATCTGCGCGCGGAGCTGGTGCGCAGCGGCCTCGAGACGATCCGCGCGCGCCACAGCTGCGCCCACCGCATCGACGAACTGCTGGCGATCGTCGCGCGGCTGCGTCCGGCGCAAGGTCCCACCGAAACCATGAGGAACGTCGCGTGAAGATCGCCTTCTACGGATCGAGCCTGCTTTCCTCCTACTGGAACGGCGCGGCGACCTATTACCGCGGTATCCTCAAGGCGCTCCACGCGCACGGCCACCAAATCACCTTCTACGAGCCCGATGCCTTTGACCGGCAGCAGCACCGCGACATCGATCCGCCCGATTACGCCAGCGTCGTCGTCTATCCCGCTACCGAATCCGGAGTGCGCGAGGTGCTCGATGCCGGCGCCGATGCCGAGGTCGTCGTAAAGGCCAGCGGCGTGGGCGTGTTCGACGACGAGCTGCTCCAGGGCATCCTGCGCCACGCCAGCGCGTTGCGCATCTTCTGGGACGTTGACGCTGCCGCGACCCTCGACGAGATGCGGCGCGACGCCGATCATCCGCTCCACAGCGCGCTGCTCGATCTGGACCTGGTACTCACCTACGGTGGCGGGCCGCCGGTGGTGAGAGCCTATCGCGGGTTCGGCGCGGAGTGCTGCGTGCCGGTCTACAATGCACTCGATCCCGAGACGCACCATCCTGCCCCGCGCGATCCCCGGTTCGAGGCCGATCTGGCATTGCTCGCCAACCGGCTACCCGACCGCGAAGCGCGGATCGAGGAGTTCTTTCTCAAGCCCGCCGCGCTGCTGGCCGAGCGACGCTTCCTGCTCGGCGGCAACGGCTGGGACGGCAAGGGCATGCCAGCCAACGTCCGCGCGATCGGTCATGTCGGCACCGCCGATCACAACGGCTTCAACTGCACGCCCTCGGCCGTGCTCAACGTCGCGCGCGATTCGATGGCGGACATCGGCTTCTCGCCGGCCACCCGCGTGTTCGAGGCAGCAGGCGCCGCCGCCTGCCTGATCACCGACGCCTGGGAAGGCATCGAGCTGTTTCTCAAGCCCGACGAGGAAATACTGGTCGCGCGTGATGGGCAGGACGTGGCCGAACATGTCCGCACCCTCACCCCCGAGCGGGCGCTGGCGATCGGCGACGCCGCGCTGCGCCGCGTGCTCGCCGAGCACACCTATGAGCTGCGCGGCCGGCAGGTCGACGCGATCCTCACCGAGCATCGGGCGCGCGTCCAGGTGGCGGCATGAAGCTGGTCGTTCTGGGTCTGTCGCTGTCCTCCTCCTGGGGGAACGGTCATGCGACCACCTATCGCGCGCTGCTCAAGGCTTTCGCCGCGCGGGGACACGAGATAGTTTTCCTCGAGCGCGACGTGCCCTGGTATCGCGAGAACCGGGATCTGGCCGACCCCGACTTTTGCCGGCTCGAATATTATGCCGATCTCGACGATCTGCGCCGCTTCGAGCGCGATATCGCCGCCGCCGATGCCGTGGTGGTCGGCTCCTATGTTCCCGAGGGCGTCGCCGTCGGCAGATTCGTCCAGACGACGGCCAACGGCGTCACTGCCTTCTATGACATCGACACCCCCGTGACGCTGGCGAAGCTGGAGCGCGGCGATTTCGAATATCTCTCGCCCGAAGTGATCCCGGGCTACGACGTCTATTTTTCTTTCACCGGTGGCCCCACGCTGGCGCGGATCGAGCGCGACTATGGCTCGCCCGCGGCACGCGCGCTCTATTGCTCCGTCGAAGCCGCCGCCTATCGCCCGCTCGACCTCCCCAAGCGTTGGGACCTTTCCTATCTCGGCACCTACAGCCCCGATCGCCAGCCGACGCTCGAACGGCTGCTGATCGAGCCTGCCCGCGCGCGGCCGAACCTGCGCTTCGTCGTGGCGGGCCCGCAATATCCGGCGGACATCGACTGGCCGGCCAATGTCGAGCGGATCGACCATTGCCCGCCCGCCGAGCACCCACGCTTCTACGGCGCCTCGCGCTTCACCCTCAACGTCACTCGCGCCGACATGATCGCCGCGGGCTGGTCGCCCTCCGTGCGGATCTTCGAGGCGTGCGCGTGCGGCACACCGATCATCTCGGACCGGTGGGAAGGGCTCGACACGATCCTGGCGCCCGAGCGCGAGATCATCCTGGCGGAGAACCCCGCGGACGTATTGGCCGCACTGGAGCGCGACGCCCGGGCGATCGGGGACGCGGCGCGCGCGCGGGTGCTCGCCGGGCACACGGCCGAGCACCGCGCAGCCGAGCTGGAGG
>DATLJJ010000199.1:0-11383 GCA_035538975.1 Sphingomonas sp.
ATACTGTGCGCGGACAGTGATAGCGCCGCCCGCCGGGGTGACGTTGAGCAGCGCCTGGCGCAGCTTGGGCCGACTGCGGCCGAGTCGCTGGTTGCTCGGGAAGCCGGCGCCGTCCTGCCAGAAGTTGAACTTGTTCTTGCCGTCGCGGTCGTGGGTGAAGAGCAGCGCCCATTGGCCGGCGCTCGGTGCGCGGATGCAGACGGTGACCGGGCCCGTGGCCGGCATCGACGCCCAGACCCGGCGGAAGGGCTTGCCTTCGCGGCGAAGGTCGCGGTCGTCCTTGAGGAAGTCCTCCTCGTTCGCGGGATAGATCTCGACCTTGAGCCGGCCGGTGCGATCCTTGAGCCCCTCGACGTTGACGAGGATGCGCGGCCCGCCGGGGAGCGCGCACGAGCCGTCGGTCGGGTCGGCCGCCGCCGCGGGCGGGGGAGCGGCAAACGCCAGCGCTCCCGCGGCGAGGGCCAGTGCGGCCGGAGCAGCGAGCGTGCGGATCATTGCGTCTTCCTCGTGAGCAGCGAATGGATGCTGAAGGCGGCGATCAGCGTCACATGCACGACGAGGCTCAGTGCGGCAATCAGCGCCATCAGGTTCGAGAGCGCCTCGCCCTGGCCGATCAGCATGATCGCGAAGGTGGCGAAGACCAGCTCCTTGTTGGGGACGAGCGGCAGGCGCCAGGCGAGCAGGCGCGCCGCGGCGAGGAAGAGCCACACGACCAGCGACACCTGCGGCATCGCCGCGTGCCAGGCGAGCGCGATGAAGAACGAGCCCGAGACGAGGCGCAGGCAGTGGATGCCGAAGATCCACCAGAGCGTGGGGCGCGGGAGCGAGAAGACGCGGCGCGAGAAGATCAGGAAGGGGAGCGAAGTCGCGATGATCAGCCCCAGCGATCCGAGCACCAGCTTCTGCTGGACCGCCGTCAGCAGGTCGATGCCGAAGGGCAGCGCGAGCGTGATCCCCAGGAAGGTGATGCCGTTGCCGGCGATCGCCGACAGGATCATCACGTCCTTCACTGCGCCGAAGGGAGCGGCGACCATCTGGGTGCGCTGGCGCGCCCAGGCATAGAAATAGGCCTCGCCCGAATAGCCGAGCAGCACTTCGTTCGAGATGCGCTTCTTGTGGAGCGCGGCCATGCCGGAGAGCGGGATGCGCCACAGCCGGCGGAAGATGACATAGTCGAACGTCGGCGGGCCGAGATAATAGAGCGCAAAGGCCAGGTAGAAGAGCGGGTTGGTCGGCACCGCCCGGGAGAGCCCGGCGAGCCCCGAGCTGAACAGCTCGTGCGCCAACGCGCCGATCATCAGCAGCGTCAGCGCGCCGCCGAGCAGCGTCGGCCAACGCCGCTTGATCTTCTCGACCGGTTCGAGCCCGGCGAGATCGGGGGCGCCGGGCAATGGGGCTTCGACAGCGCTTGCGTTCACCGAAGCCTCCACAGCTGGTTCGTTCACTGGTTCAATTCCGCTGCCGACTGGACGCAAAATCATTATCGTTTCCGCGTCTTGCCCCCTTCTCCCCAAGGCGTCGGCGCGCGCGGCAAGGGGCCGGGTGACAGCAGAATGCGGTTTATTGCGGGGGCGATTTGGGCTTTAGCGTGGCAATCTGCAAGGTTCTATGTTGCAACACAGCATTTCTCATCCTGCCCGCCACATCCTGACCTACGCGCAGACGATGCGCGGCGGGGGTGTCGAGCGCGCGCTGTTGCGCATGGCGGGCGGATGGCTGCGCGCTGGCCGGCGGGTGACGCTGGTGCTGGGTTCCGCCGAGGGGCCGCTCGCCGCCGAGCTGCCGGCGCGGATCGAGCGGATCGACCTGCACGACCCGGCCTATCGCGCAATGATGGCGCTGCCGGACCATGTCCGCACGCTGGCGCCCGACCTGATCTTTTGCCCCGGCAACCATTACAGCGGGATCGCCGCCTGGACGCGGCTGCGGCTGGGGCGCGACTGCCCGCCGCTGGTCGCCAAGGTCTCCAACGCGCTGGTGCGTCCCGAGCTGGGGAGGGTCGCGGCATGGGGGTATCGCCGCTGGCTGCACCTGCATCCGCGTTTCGTCGACGCGCTGGTGGCGATGACTCCGGCCATGGCCGCCGAGGCGGTGGCCGAGACGGGCATGCCGGCCGGGCGCGTGCGCGTGATCGCAAATCCGCCCGCCGAGCCGCGACCCGATGCGGCGCCGGTCGTGCTCCCTGCCGGGCGCTACGTCGTCGGGGTCGGCCGCCTCGAACCGCAGAAGCGCTGGGACCGCGCCATCGCCGCGCTGCCGCGGCTCGCCGATCGTGAGGTGAGGCTGCTGATCCTGGGCGAAGGGGGGCAGCGCGCGGCGCTCGAGGCGCAGGTGCGCGCGCTGGGGCTCGAGGGGCGCGTGCTGATGCCCGGGCATGCCGGCGACCCGCTGCCGGCGATCGCGGGCGCTTCGGTGGCGCTGCTCACGTCGGACTATGAAGGCGTCCCCGGCGTGCTGCGCGAGGCGCTTTCGGTGGGGACGCCGGTCGTCTCGACCGAATCGAGCGTCGCCGTGCGCGAGATCGTCGCGGCGCCCGAGCATGGCAGCGTGGTCCCGCGCGAGGATGGGGCGGCGCTGGTCGCGGCGCTCGACCAGTGGCTGGCGCCGGGGCGCGGGCGGCCCGAACCGGTGCTGCCGGGGGGCGATCCGATCGCCGAGTATCTCGCGCTGTTCGACGCGCTCGCGGCTCAGCGCAGGCGGTAGCGCAGTCCCAGCCAGAGCGTGCGCGGCGTGGCGCGCTCGACCACGCCCGGCCCGCTGATCCCCGCCTCGACACGCGCGTCGGCGAGATTCTCGGCGCGGGCTTCCACTGCCAGGTCGTGCGTCAGAGGCAGCGCGGCGGCAGCGTCGAGCGTGAAGGCATCGGCCAGGCGACGGCTGTTCTGGTCGTCCTCGAACTGGGGTCCGGTGTAGCGGGCGGTGAGCGAGAGCCCGGCATTGCCGCGTCGCCACGCGACCGTGGCCGACGCCTGGTGGCGTGCGGTCTGCGCCGGCTCCAGCCCATCGAGCGCCGCGGCGAGCCCGCCGGCGCCGACGCGCGAATAGGTGTAGGCATAGGATGCCGCGACGCTGAACGCGCCCTGCTGCCAGCGCAGGTCGAGCTCGGCGCCCTTCGCCTCGATGCGGTCGATGTTCTGCCGCTGGCGGCTGACGCTTGTCGGCGTGCTGCTCAGCGTCACATTGGCGATCGCGTCGTCGAGCCGGTTCCAGAAGAGCGTCGCGCGCGCGGTGAGCGTGGAGGTGGGCTGGAAGTCGAGCCCCAGCTCGGCGCCGGTCATGCGCTCGGGCGCGAGCGCAGCGTTGGCGGCGGTCGAATCGTTGCCGACGCGGAAAGGACGGTAGAGCTCGTTGAGCGTCGGCAGCCGCCAGCCGCGATAGGCGGCGGCGCGCAGCGTCATGCCCTTGGCGGCGCGCAGCGCGGCGCCGGCACGGCCGGTGGCTTCCCAGCCGCTGCGGTCGGGATGGGACTGGCTGCCCGCGAGCACTGCACCGCTTCCGATCGCGCGCTGGTCGAGGAAGCCATCGGCGATGCGCCAATGATCGAGCCGCCCGCCGAGGCTGAGCGTCAGCCCGCCCGTCTCGTAGCTCGCGTCGGCGAAACCGCCGAGCGTCAGGTTGCGCCCGCCCGCGCGGCGCAAATTGGCGGGCGTGAGGCCCGAAAAGCCGTAGCGCTCCTGCGTGCGTCCTTCGACGTGGCGCGCGTCGGCACCCAGCCGCAGCGTCACGCCGCCGCCGATCGGCGGCTGGACCTCTATCCGCGCGCCGAACCCGATGGACGGTACGTTGAACTGGTCGAGCGTCGGCGCCGCGCGCGTGCGGCCCTCGTCGACGCTGGCGAAACCGCTCGCAAAGGCGCGGGTCTGGACATAGGCGAGCGCCGACCAGCCCCAAGCGCCGCGCCCGACGAGACGGAGGCTCGCATCGGCGCCGTCGCTGCGGACCGGCGTGAAATCGATCCCCCGGTCGCGACGATCGCGGAAGCCTGCGACATTGGCCTGGAGCTCGGTGCCGCCACCCAGCTCGACCACGCTGCGCAGCGCGAGGCTCATCTGCTCATAGGGGGCGGGCCGATCAGCGGGGCCGCGGTCCTCGGCCACCACCGGCACGAAGCCGTCCCCGCGCGCATATTGACCCGCGAAGGTGACGAAGCCGTTGCCGAGCCGCGCTCCGCCGACCGCCGAGGCGTCGAGCGAATCGCGACTGCCATAGGCTGCGCGCAGGCCGAGCGCTCCCAGTTGCCCGGGCGTCGCGCTCTCGAGCTCGATCGTGCCCGCGAGCGCCCCCGGCCCGGCATAGCCGCTTCCGCCGCCTCGCGTGATCCGTGCCGCGGCGAGCCGATCGGGCAGATAGGCGGGGAAGGCGACCCAGCCGCCGAACGGATCGGCTTGCGGCACGCCGTCGAGCAGCAGCAGCGCGCGGCTGGACGCATTGCCTCCGAGGCCGCGCAGCGTGATTCCCTGCGAGGTCGGATGCGCAGAGCGCGAGTCCGAGCGGCGGAACTGGGCGAGCCCGGCCGCATCGCGCAGCACGTCTTCGAGGCGACCACTGGCAGTGCCGGCGAGCCGATCGCGATCGATCGTCACCACGTCATAGGCGGCGTCGCCCGGTGGCGCGTCGAGGCCGCGGCCGGTGACGACTATCACTTCGTCGCGGGTCTGCGCCATCGCCGGCGCCGACACCCCCAACAGCAGACCGGCGGCGAGCCCGGCGCGGTTCACTTCGGCGCCACGCGGTCCGGATGCGCCGCGGCGAAGGCCTCCAGCTCCTGCGCAGCCGCGTCCGCGCGCACGAGCCTGGGAAAGGCTTCCAGCGGAGTGCTGAATCGCCGAGCGTTGAACATCTGCGGTACCAGGAACACGTCGGCGATGTTCGGCGTCTCTCCGCCCAGGAAGGGGCCGTCTCCGACCATCGCCTCCAGCGCGGCGAAGCCTTCGGCGATCCAGTGGCGCGTCCATTCGTCGCGCGCAGCGTCTTCCGCGCCGAGCTCGTGCTTGAGCCAGCGCATCACGCGCAGATTGTTGAGCGGATGGATGTCGGCGCCGACCACCAGCGTCTGGGCGAGCGCAGCGGCGCGGGCATCGGGGTCGGCGGGGATCAGCCGCGGCTCCGGATGGCGCGCGTCGAGCCAGTCGATGATCGCGAGGCTCTGCGTCAGCACCTTGCCCTCCACCTCGAGCGCGGGGACGAGGCCTTGCGGATTGAGCGCCAGATGTTCGGGGGTGCGCTGCTGGTTCTCGAGCAGCATCACCTGCCGGCTTTCATATGCCAGCCCCTTGAGGTTGAGCGCGATTCGCACGCGATAGGCGGCGGACGAGCGGAAATAGTCGTGGAGCAGCATCGCGGAGTACCCCCTCGGGCGGACTAAAGCTGCGTCGGTGCCGGCGGTTCCATCGGAGCGGGAGCCGGCGGCGGGGCATGCGCATGGCGATGCCCCAGCCGCCAGCCGAAGCGGCGGTGCCGGTCGTTGCTCGCGCCCGCGCGTGCAGCACGCTCGGCCTCGCTTTGGAGCGCGACCTTGATCATCGCCACCATCGGATCGGCGAGCGCCAGTCCCATCACCCCGAACAGGGTGCTCGCCAGGATCTGCGCCGAGAGCGTGAGCGCCGGGGGCAAGTCCACCGTATGCTTGGCGACCAGCGGGATCAGCACATAGCCGTCGAAGGTCTGCACGCCGAAATAGACTGCGATCGCCCAGAAACCTTCGTTCACGCCGGCGCTGAATCCCACCGAGACCATCAGCACGCCGCTGATGAAGGCGCCGATGTTGGGAACGAAGGCCAGCATGCCGGTGATGATGCCGAGCAGCAGCGCCATCGGCACACCGACGATCGAGAGCAGGATCCAGGTGAGCACGCCTTCGAACACCATGCCGAGCAACCGGCCGGCGAGCAGCACGCGCAGCGTGCGCGCCATGCGGCCGAGGGTGACCGAGAACTGGTCGCGTGCCTCGACCGGCACCATCCATTGCAGCCCGCGCTCGTAGATCCGCGGCTCGATCGCCACGAACAGCCCGATCGAGACGATCATCAGCAGGCTCGCGCCCGCGCCCAGCACCGATCCCACCGCCGAAGTGAGCTTGCCGATCGATCCCAGCGCCTGCTGGGCCATGCCCGAAAGATCGGCGCGGCCCGGCATCAGCCCCAGACTCGAGATCCAGTTCACCACCCGGTTGCCCTGCACCTCCAGCGTCATGCGGAGCTGCTCGGCCTGGACGGCGATCTGCATGCCGGTGAGATAGAAGACCCCGCCGACAAAGGCGACGACGAGCACCACGACCAGCAGCAGCCTGAGTCCGCGCGGAATCGGCAGCACCCGGCCGAGCAGCCGCACGCCGCCGTCGAGCATCGAGGCGAAGACGAGCGCGCCGAAGATGATCAGCAGCGGCTGGATCAGCAGCACGACCAGCGCCACGCCGATCGCCAGCCCGAACCACACCGACGCGCGCTTGAGCTCGGCGCGGACCATCGGGTCGCGCAACTCGTTGGGCCCGGGCTGGCGGACGACCTTGATGCCTTCGGATTCGGGGGAGTCGGCGCTCATCGGGCGTCCTGCTGGGGGTGGAGCGACATGCCCGCTCGGCCGGGCCGGAACGAGCGCGCCCAGGTGAGCGGGTTCCAGGTGGCGCTGCCGTCGAGCGAGAAGGTGATGAACTCGGCGCGCCCGCCCAGATTCTCCCAGGGGACAGGCCCGCCCAGCCCGTTGCTGCCCGCCACCGGGTAGCGGCTGTCGGCGCTGTTGTCGCGGTTGTCGCCCATCAGGAACACCCGGCCTTCGGGAATGCGGATTTCGGGATAGTCGTCCCCCGGGCTCCAGCCGGTATCGACCGTGTCGTAGGAGCGGCCATTGGGCAGCGTCTCGCGGAAGATCGGCAGGCGGCAATAGCGTCGCCCGTCGGGCGCCCGGTAGAGCCGGCCGGGATATTGCATCGGGTCGCAGCGCGTGTTGGCGTCTATCGGTATCATCCGCTCGCCGCCGGCGCGGCGCGGCACCGCGTGGCCGTTCAGATAGACGGTGCCGTCGCGCACGCCGATCCGGTCGCCGGGCAGCGCGATCACACGCTTGATATAGTCGGTCCGCGATCCCGGTGGGGTGACGATCACCACGTCGCCGCGCTGGGGCATGCGACCGAACAGTCGGCCGGGGATGAAGGGCAGGAAGTGGAAGGTCGGCGTGACGAACGAATAGCCATAGGGATATTTGGTCACGACCAGCCGGTCGCCCACCAGCAGCCCGGGCAACATCGATTCGGACGGGATGTAGAAGGGCTTGGCGACGAAGCTGTGGAAGCCGAGCACCGCGAGCACGAGCCACAATATGCCGCGTACTTCCGCCCACCAGTCGGTGCGCCGTGCGCTCGCCTGTTCCTCCAAACCTTCGTGCCTCAACGCCAGATCGTCCGCGGCCGCCATCAATCTTCCTTCCCGACCGCCACTGCCTCGATCATCACCATGGCGAAGGCCCAGGGATGATCGTCGGTCAGCGTCAGGTGTATCCTGGCGACGTGACCGGCCGGAGTGATGGCGTCAAGCCGCGCCCTTGCGCCACCGGTCAGCGCCAGCGTGGGCGCGCCCGAGGGTGCGTTGACGACACCGATGTCCTTCAGGAACACGCCCTGCTTGAAGCCGGTTCCGACCGCCTTGGAAAAAGCCTCCTTGGCGGCGAAGCGCTTGGCGAGCGTGGCGGCGTAGGTGTGCGGGCGGCGCTGCGCCTTGGCGAGTTCGATCTCGGTGAAGGCGCGCGCCTCGAAACGGGCGCCGAAGCGGTCGAGCGAATTCTGGATTCGCTCGATGTTGCACAGGTCCGAGCCGAGGCCGAGGATCATGTAAAGCTCCTCCCCCGGAGGGGGAGGGGGACCGCCGAAGGCGGTGGAGGGGTAGTTCCGGCAGGCGACGTCGCTCGTGAAGAATACCCCCCCACAAGCTTCGCCGGTCCCCCTCCCCCTTCGGGGGAGAATCGGGGAAGGCCGATCACCGCGCTTCGTCCATCAGCGCGCGCATGCGCTGCACCACCGGCGCCAGCCCGTCGAAGATCGCTTCGCCGATCAGGAAATGGCCGATGTTGAGTTCCATGATCTGCGGGATCGCGGCGATGGGCACGACATTGTCGAAGGTCAGCCCGTGCCCCGCATGCGGCTCGAGCCCCGCCTTGGCGGCGAGCGCGGCGGCGTCGGCGATGCGCTTCAATTCCTTGGCGCGCGCGGCCTCGTCGAGCTCGCAATAGCGCCCGGTGTGAATCTCGATCACCGGCGCGCGTAGCCGCAGCGCGGCGTCGATCTGGCGCTCGTCGGGCTCGACGAACAGCGACACGCGGCAACCGGCGTCGGAAAGCTTCGCGATCATGGGCGCGAGATGGTTGTGCTGCCCCGCGGCGTCGAGCCCGCCCTCGGTGGTGCGCTCCTCGCGCTTCTCGGGGACGATGCACACCGCGTGCGGGCGATGGCGGAGCGCGATCGCCAGCATTTCCTCGGTCGCCGCCATCTCGAGGTTGAGCGGCACGGGCAACTCGGCCGAGAGGCGCGCGATGTCGTCGTCGGTGATGTGGCGCCGGTCCTCGCGCAGGTGCGCAGTGATGCCGTCGGCGCCTGCTTCCGCCGCCAGCAGTGCTGCGCGCACCGGATCGGGATAGCCGCTTCCGCGTGCGTTGCGCACGGTCGCGACGTGATCGATGTTGACCCCCAGGCGGAGCTTGCCGGTCACCTTATGCGAGCGCCCGGCTGCCGGGCTTGGTCGCCGGAATCGCGGCCAGCTCGGGGGGCAACTGGTCGGCGGGATAGGCGGGCACGTCCATCTTCAGGAGCGAGATCAGCGGCACGCCGACATCCGCCGTGCCGTTCGAGCGGTCGACGATGCAGGCCGCGCCGAGCAGCTCGCCCGGATGCTTGCGGATCGCGGCGATGCACTCGCGCGACGAAAGCCCGGTGGTGACGATGTCCTCGACCATCACCACGCGCGCGCCGGCGGGAATCTCGAAGCCGCGGCGGAGCTGGAACTCGCCGTCCTCGCGCTCGACGAACACTGCCTTGCAGCCGAGCGCGCGCGCAGTTTCGTATCCCGGGATGATCCCGCCGATCGCCGGCGAGACGACCATGTCGACGGGTCCGAATTTCTCGCGGATCAGCGCGCCCAGCGCGCCGCACACGCGGCCCGTGCGCGCGGGGTCCTCGAAGATGCGCATCTTCTGGAGAAACACCGGCGAGCGCAGCCCGGAAGAGAGGATGAAATGCCCCTCCAGCAGCGCGCCCGCATCGCGGAACTCGTCCAGAATCTCGTCGCCGGTCAACGCTGCACTCCCTGTGATGTAAGACGAAGCGCACTCTTAGGCGCGGGGCCTATCCGCCGCAACCGCGCTGAAAAATGGGTTGAGAATGGCCTTGAGCCGCGTATAGGCCCCTGCCATTGGGTACTTCCTTATCTCACGCCTACGGCGCCTTTCGCGAACAGGGTGATTACAGACGATGCGCATGCTTGGGTTGACTTCGATTGTCCTAGCAGCGGGACTGGCGCTGGCGGCGCCGGGCCACGCCCAGAATGCGGCGGCGCCGGAAGCCGCGCCTGCCGCGGCCGCCCCTGCGACCACTGCGGCTCCGGCCCCCGCGGCCACGCCGGCCGTCGCCGACCCGACGCTCGACGCATCGGGCAAGCCGCTCAGCCAGGCGGTGCCGGGCATGGGTCAGCCGAAGCCGGGTGACTTCACGCTTCAGGAGCAGGTGACCAAGACCGGTCAGGAAGCGCACTGGTTCCACAATGTGGTGCTGCTGCCGCTGATCACGATCATCTCGCTGTTCGTGCTCGCGCTGCTGATCTGGGTGATCATCCGCTATCGCCGCGCCGCCAACCCCGAGCCGTCGCGCACCAGCCACAACACCTTCATCGAGATCGTCTGGACGCTGGTGCCGGTGCTGATCCTGATCGCGATCGCGGTTCCCTCGATCCGCCTGCTCGCTGCCCAGTTCAAGCCCGCGCCCAAGGGTGCAGTCACGCTCAAGGCGATCGGCAACCAGTGGTTCTGGACCTATGAATATCCCGATCACGGCGTGAACCTGACCTCGAACCTGCTCAAGGAGCAGAACGAAGTTGCCGCCGGCACGCGCTTCCGCACCGATGCCGACGGTCCGCGCCTGCTCGCGGTCGACCAGCGCGTCGTGCTGCCGGTCGGCGTTCCGATCCGTCTCCAGACCACTGCGCAGGACGTGATCCACAGCTGGGCGATCCCGGCCTTCTGGATCAAGCTCGACGCCGTGCCGGGCAAGATCAACGAGACCAGCTTCACCATCGAGAAGCCGGGCCTCTACTTCGGCCAGTGCTCCGAGCTGTGCGGTGCGCGTCACGCCTATATGCCGATCGCGGTCGAGGCCGTGTCGCCCGAGGTGTTCGCACGCTGGGTCGCCTCGAAGGGCGGCAAGATGCCGGGCGCTCCTGCCGAGCCCGCCACCTCCTCGGCCAACGACAGCGCCGACGACACCGCGAACGCGACGTCGGACGCCGGCGCTCCCACCGTCAATGCAACCGCCGCGCCTGCGGTGACCAACAAGCCTGCCACGCAGAACCCCGCGGGCCTCGGACAAGCGGACCAATAAGATGACCGACACCGCCGTTCCCTACGCCGCGCATGACGCCCATGCGCATGATCATCACGACGCCGATCACAAGCCGGGCTTCTTCGCCCGCTGGTTCATGTCGACGAACCACAAGGACATCGGCACGCTCTATCTGATCTTCGCGATCGTCGCCGGCATCATCGGCGGCGCGATCTCGGGGCTGATGCGCTGGGAGCTCGCCGAGCCGGGCATCCAGCACCTCCAGTGGATGGCGTCGATGTTCCACGGCGGCGAGCAGACCTTCGACCAGGCGCTCCACTTCTGGAACGTGCTGATCACCGCGCACGGCCTGATCATGGTGTTCTTCATGGTCATGCCGGCGATGATCGGCGGCTTCGGCAACTGGTTCGTGCCGATCATGATCGGAGCGCCCGACATGGCGTTCCCGCGCATGAACAACATCTCTTTCTGGCTGCTGATCCCCGCGTTCACGCTGCTGCTCGCCTCGCCGTTCGTCGGCGGCGGCGCCGGCACCGGCTGGACCGTGTACGCGCCGCTCTCGACCTATGGCGAGCCGGGACCGTCGGTGGACATGGCGATCCTGTCGCTCCACCTTGCGGGCGCCAGCTCGATCCTGGGCGCGATCAACTTCATCACCACCATCCTCAACATGCGCGCTCCGGGCATGACGCTGCACAAGATGCCGCTCTTTGCCTGGTCGGTTCTGATCACCGCCTTCCTGCTCCTGCTCTCGCTGCCGGTTCTCGCAGGCGCGATCACCATGCTGCTGACGGACCGGAACTTTAACACCCACTTCTTCGACGCGGCCGGCGGCGGCGACCCGGT
>DATLJJ010000200.1:0-8149 GCA_035538975.1 Sphingomonas sp.
GCCGACCTTCCAGGCGCTGCGCGCGTCGGGCTCGATCGGCGTGGCGACGACGGACAACACGGCAGACCCCAACGCACCGGACATCTTCACCAACTTCACCGCGGACACAGGCAACCCGCTGCTCAAACCGACGCTGTCGAACAATTTCGACCTGTCGTTCGAATGGTATCCGCGCGCGGGCACCATGTTGCACGTGGCGCCCTTCTACAAACGCATCACCAACCTGCCCATCTACTCGCTGACGACGCGCGACGTGACGGTGGTGTACACCGACGGCACGACCGAGACCGCGGCAGCCGCGGCGACCGACTATGTCAACGCGACCGAGGCGGCGACGGTGAAGGGCGTCGAGATCGGCGGCCGCATCTTCTTCGACATGCTACCCGGCTGGCTCAGCGGCCTGGGTTTCGAGGGTAACTACACCTTCATCGACAGCGACAATCCGGGCGACCTGTATCGCGACATCAACGGCGAAATCAGGAACGACGCGCCGCTGGTGGGGCTCTCGAAGCACAATTTCAACGCGACGCTGCTGTACGAGCGCAAGGCGGTGTCGGCGCGGATCGCCTATTCGTGGCGCTCGCGCTACCTGCAGTCGACCAACAGCAACGGCACCAACCCGTCGTATAATTTCTACACGGCGCCGGGGGTGATCAACAACGGCACCGGGCGTGGCACCCAGATCGCGCTGCCGATCTTCGGTGGGGCCTATGGTCAGCTTGAGGCCGGTATACGCTTCAAGGTCACCGAGAACTTCTCGTTCGGCATCCAGGGGACCAACCTCACCAATTCGATGCAGCGCACGCTGATGGGCGGCTATCCGGGCCGCAAGCTGCTCGGGCGCAGCTGGTTCCAGACCGACCGGCGTATCAGCACCGGGATCAATCTGGCATTCTGAACCCTCCTCGTGGCGGGCCGCATCGCGCCCGCCACCGCTTTTCCGGAGTGGATCGATGGTTTCGGACGGCCGGCGTATCCTGATCGTAGGCGGCGGGACCGCCGGCTGGATCACGGCCGGCTATCTTGCGCGGGTACTCGGCGCCGATCGTCCCGGCGGGATCGCGATTACGCTGGTGGAATCGCAGGAGATCGGCATCCTCGGCGTGGGCGAGGGGACCTTCCCGACGATCCGCAAGACGCTCGCGCGGATAGGGATCGACGAAGCCGAGCTGATCCGCCGCTGCGGCGCCACGTTCAAGCAGGGTGCCAAGTTCGTCCACTGGCGGCACGCGCCCGGCAGTCCGGGACGTGACCATTATCTCCACGCGTTCCAGGAAACCGACGATCGCGACGGCCCTGAACTGCTTCCCTATTGGTTGCTCGGCCATGCGGGCGACGCCGGCTGGGACGAAGTCAACACACCGCAGAAGCGCGCCGCCGATGCGTACCGCGCGCCCAAATTGCCCGCCCACCCCGACTACGTGGGGCCGCTGAACTATGCCTTCCACTTCGATGCGGTGACCCTCGCGGCCCTCCTGCGCGAGCAGGGGATCGCCAATGGCGTCACCCATATGGTCGACACCGTGCAGGAGGTGCTGCTCGGCGAGGATGGATCGATTGCGGGCGTACGCTGCGCCGGGCAAGGGGTGCTGACGGCGGACCTCTACATCGACTGCACGGGCTTCCGCGCGGAGCTGATCGGCAAGGCGCTCGGCCAGCCCTGGAAATCCTGCCGCGACATACTGTTCTGCGACGGCGCGGTTGCGATCCAGGTCCCCTATGCGCAGCCCGACGATCCGATCGCGTCCTACACCATCTCCACCGCGCAGCAGGCGGGATGGATCTGGGACATCGGGCTCGAGGCGCGGCGCGGGACCGGCCATGTCTATTCGTCCGCGCATAGCGATGCGGACGAAGCAGAACGCGTGCTGCGCGCCTATGTCGGTCCCGCCGGCGAGAGTCTGGAGACGCGAAGGTTCCGCTTCGACGCCGGATATCGCGAGGTGAACTGGCACAAGAACTGCGTAGCGGTCGGGCTCTCCAGCGGCTTCTTCGAGCCGCTCGAGGCTACCGGGATCGTCTTCTCCGAAGTCGCGGCGGGGATGATCGCCAATCTCTTCCCGTGGGCGGGCGACCATGAGACCTCGGCGCGGCAGTTCAACGCCAACCTGCGCCGCCGCTACGAGCGCACGCTCGATTTCATCAAGCTGCACTATTGCCTGAGCGAGCGGCGCGATAGCCACTTCTGGATCGACAATGTCGACCCGGCCTCGATCCCCGACAGCCTGAAGGAGTTGCTCGACCGCTGGCGGTTCCGTCCGCCCAACGAGATCGACATCGACCGCAACGTCGACATCTTCACCGAGTCCAGCTGGCAATATGTGCTCTACGGAATGGGCTGGAAGACGGACCTCACGGCCAAGGCCGGGGTCTTCCGCTTTGCCGAGGAAGCCAAAGCCGCCTTTTCCACCATCCGCCAGCAGGGCGAATATGCGGTCCGTCAGCTGCCCTCGAATCGCGAGCTCGTCCGCTTTGCGCAGCGGTCGCGCTTCGGCCGCGGCGCCAACGCAGCGTGACGCGGCCGCCGGTGGAAGCGCCGATCACCAGTCTGGTGATCGCAGGCGGCGGCACCGCGGGCTGGATGACCGCCGCCGCCGTCTCGCGGCTCGTCGGCACCGGCGTCGCGGTGACGCTGGTGGAATCGGACGAGATCGGTACCGTCGGTGTCGGTGAGGCGACGATCCCGCCCTTGATGGACTTCAATGCCGCGCTCGGCATCGACGAGAACGAGTTCGTCGCGGCCACGCAGGGGACGTTCAAGCTCGGGATCGAGTTCACCGACTGGGGCAGGGTAGGGGACCGCTATATTCATCCGTTCGGCAAATATGGCCGTTCGGTGCTGGGCATCAATTTCCATCAGGTGTGGCTGCGTCAGCATCTCCTGGGCGGAAACGACGCCGATCCGGGGCCGCTGGACGATTACGCCATCTCGATCGCAGCGGCCCGGCGAAGGCGCTTCGCCAAGCCCACGACCAACCCCGAGGCAGTGCTGTCGGGCCTGAGCTATGCCTATCACTTCGATGCCGGCCTCTATGCGCGCTTCCTGCGCAACTACGCCCAGGCACGCGGCGTGGCACGCATCGAGGGCAAGATCGCGACCGTCGAGCAGGCGCCGCTCGACGGGCACATCGCCGCGGTGGTCCTCGAGGATGGCCGGCGGATCGAGGGGGATTTCTTCGTCGACTGCAGCGGCTTCCGCGCGATGCTGCTGGGGCAGACGCTGGGCGTTCCCTATCGTAGCTGGCAGCATTGGCTCCCGTGCGACAGCGCCATCGCGGTGCCCAGCGCGACCGTGGCGCCCCCGGTTCCCCATACGCAGTCGCTGGCTGAGAAGGCCGGATGGCGCTGGCGCATTCCGCTGCAGCACCGTGTGGGCAACGGCCATGTCTTTTCGAGCGCGCATACCGACGACGAAACCGCGCTGGAACGGCTGCTCGACGGGCTCGACGCGCCGGCGATCGGCGACCCGCGCGTCCTGCGCTTCACGGCCGGCCGGCGGGAAAGGCTGTGGGAGAAGAATTGCGTCGCCATCGGCCTGGCAGGCGGGTTCATCGAGCCGCTCGAATCAACCAGCATCCATCTGATCCAATCGGGCATCTTCCGCCTGATGGCGCTCTTTCCGGATCGCGGCTTCAGCGGAATCGAGATCGACGAATATAACCGCTGGCTTGTCGAGGAATATGAGCACATCCGCGACTTCATCATCCTGCATTATCACGCGACCGAACGCAGCGATTCCGACTTCTGGAATCACTGCCGCACGATGGACATTCCCGACAGCCTCGCTGCGCGGATCCCGCTGTGGCGGGAGAAGGGGCGTATCTTCCGGGCGCATAACTCGCTCTTCACCGAAGAGAGCTGGATCGCCGTGCTTCTCGGCCAGAATATCGTTCCCCGCGCCGCCGACCCGCTGGTGGCGATGCTGCCCGCCGAAGAGACCGTTCGGTTCATGAGCCATATGCGCGACATCATCGCCCGCACCGCCGAGGCGATGCCGCGGCACGAGGACTACATCGCGCAGCATTGCGCCACACGGCAGGGACCCGGCTGACTTTACCGCCTAACCAGCGCCTCTTCGACCCTGGCGCGGGTCCACGCCACCGAATCTCCTGCGATCGCGCCATGGCCCGGAATTGTCGTCTGTCGTTGCGGATAACGTTTGGCGAGACGGTCCAAGGTTGGAAGATAGCCTTCCATATCCGCGTCGCTTCGGCTGCCGATCTGCTTGTCCGTCGTCGCACGGAGCAGACAGCCGCCGAACAGGCAGCGGCTCTCCTTGTGCCACACGATGATGTTGTCGCGCGTATGCCCCGGTCCCGGATAGAACAGTTCGAGAGCTCCGAAATCCACAGCGCCTTTCTCGAGGCCACGAACGGCCTGCGGGACGGGCTGCCCGTAAGCGATGGCCAGACCTGTCGTGAAAGGATGCCCCAGAACCGGGACACCCGCGTCCAGAAACGCCGCCGTCCCGCCGGTACGGTCGCCATGAAAGTGGGTCACGACTGCCCTCTCGGCCGCCGTGCCAGTCACGCGCCGGGCAGCGCTCAGGAGCGTATTTCCTTGCTGCCACGTGTTGCCGGTGTCGACGATCGTGGCGCCGGAGCCCGTCCCGATGATCAGGCCATTGCACGGCACCCAGCCAAGGTTCGGCGTATCGAAGGTGAAGCAAGTGACCCAGAGATTGGGAAGAAGCTTCGCGATCCAGACGTTGGACTCCAGCCGCTCCATGTCCTTGACGGGCAGTTCGAGCCAATCGGGAGCGCCATCCCGGCCTGCATAGGCGGAAGTGCTTATCAAGGTCGCCGCTGCGGCGCCGAGCATCATCTCGCGACGCCGAAAGCCGTTGGAAGCCATCATGCATTTCCCCGTCGGATGCCGACGAGAAGTGGCAGTGTTTCACCAGGTCCGCAATCAGGGTGGTGGCTGCGGTCCGTTGCCGGCCAATCTCGGACGTGGGCGCCTCAATAGGAAAGGCCGGATCGCCCGCGCGTCCGGCCTTTCCCTTCCCAATCAGCGCTTGTCGATGCTGATCCGGCCCGGCCCGTAGGCGACGACCTGGAGCAGGCCGCCGGCGATGGCGAGGTTCTTGAAGAAGTGGATGAACTGGTTCTGGTCGCCCAGCGCCGAGTGGAAGAACACGGCCGCGGCGATGGTGAAGGCCGCGAGCGCCAATGCCACCAGCCGGGTGCGATAGCCGATCACGAGCAGCGCGCCGCCCACCAGCTCGACGAGGATCGCGATGGCGAGACCGGCTTCGGGAAGCGGCAGGCCGGCGGAGGCGATATAGCCGATCGTGCCGGCGGGCGCGGTTAGCTTGGCAAAGCCGCTCAGCAGGAAGATGGCGGCGATGCCGAGGCGGCCGACGAGCGGGAGCACGCCGGCGGCGTTGCTCTCGGTAGCGGTGATGCCGACGGGCTGGGTCTGGGTGGTGGTGAGCATGTGCGTTCTCCTTGTTCGTGCAGGTGTGACAGTCAGGCGGAAATCAGTGCGATCGCGTCGATCTGGGCGCGGCTGAAGCCGTGCGCGGCAAGCGCCTCCGCCTGTTCGGCGGCCGGCCCACGGGCCACGCGGGTGGTGCAGACGAAACGGCGGAGAGCCTCGAGCCGCGGGTCTGCGAGCGCCGTCCTGGGCGAGCTGCCGAAGATCGCCCGCAGGGTACGAGTGGCGCGGTCGCGCAGCGATCCGGGCCGCGGCGGGATCGCGCAGCCGCAGTCCGCGGCGTCGCGCAGCGCGACCGAGACCGTCTGCCATTCGATGCGGCTGAGCTGGGGCTCGACGGACATTGCTTCCTCCTTTTCGTTTCGGTGACGCAGCAAGTAGCGCTTGCCCGCCCTGCGAGTGAGTGGGATAAGTTTGTCGAAACTGTTCGAGAAAGTTGAATGGCAAACCCCGGCACGCCCACCTTCGACCAGCTCCGCCTGTTCCTTGCGGTGGTGGAGGCGGGCAGCTTCGGCGGGGCCGGGCGCCGGCTGAATCGCGCGGTCTCGGTGGTGAGCTATGGCATCGCCAATCTGGAGGCGCAGCTGGGCGTGCAGCTGTTCGAGCGCGAGGGCACGCGCAAGCCGCAGCTGACGCAGGCCGGGCAGGCGGTACTCGCAGAGGCGCGGACCGTGGCGCAGGGGATCGACGGGCTGCGCGCCAAGGTGAAGGGGCTGCTCGAGGGGCTCGAGGCCGAGGTGAGCATCGCTGTGGACGTGATGCTGCCGGCCGAGCGGCTCGGGCGGGTGCTGCGCGCGTTCCGGGCGGAATTCCCCACGGTGGCGCTGCGGTTGCACGTCGAGACGCTGGGTGCGGTAACGGCGCTGGTGCTCGACGGCAAGGCAGGCGTGGCGATCAGCGGCCCGCTTGCCACCGATGTCGAGGGGATCGAGCTTACCGTCGCGGGATCGGTCGAGATGGTGCCTGTCGCAGCGCCCACCCATCCGCTCGCGCGGCATCCGATCGGGCCGGGGGCAGTGCGCGAGCATATCCAGCTCGTCCTCACCGATCGCTCGCCGATCACCGCTGGGCGCGACTTCGCGGTGCAGAGCCCGCGGACGTGGCGGCTCGCCGATCTGGGCGCCAAGCATGCGCTGCTGCGCGAGGGGATCGGCTGGGGCAACATGCCGCTGCCGATGGTCGAGGCCGATCTGGCGAGCGGCGCGCTGGTGCGGCTGGCGATGCCCGAGAACCACGGCGGCACTTATCGCTTCTGCGGCATCTACCGGCGCGACACGCCGCCGGGGCCCGCGGCTTCGTGGCTGCTCGAGCGCTTCGTGGAGGCTGGGGCGCAGGACCAGCAGCTGCACGGGCCGCCGGACGCCTGACGCCTGACGCCGGGGTCCGCGCCGCTGTCACCGCGGGGCGATCCAGTGGCGGACGCGCGGCGGCTCGGGGTCGAGGTGGAAGGCATGGAGCGCTTGCTGCACCTCGCGGTCGGCGCGGGTGACGCGCTCATGCTGGCGCAGATGCTCGAGCCAGCTCGGCACGGTGAAGGCCTCGATAAGCGCGCCGGGGCGCTCGCTGTCCTCATGGATTCCCCACTGGCGCGCGCCGTCGCGACGGCGGATGCGGCGGAGCGGGGCGAGCGCGCGGACGAAATCGGCGACGCGTTCGGGATCGACGCGATATTCGATCGTGACCAGCACCGGGCCGCGATCGGGCTCGGCGACCGGCGCGGGGTCGGGCCAGTGGCGCGAGGGGGCGAGGTCGGGGCGGGCGTCTTCCAGCGGATAGCGGACGGCGAGCAGGAGCGCGGCGACCAGGCTGGCGGCGGCGGTGCCGAGTGCGACGGGAACGCTCCATGTCGCAGCGACCCAGCCCCAAAGCGCGGCGCCGGCAGTCATCGAGCCCTGGAAGACCAGCAGGTAGATCGCCAGCGCGCGGGCCTTGACCCATGCGGGGACGGCGAATTGCGCAGCGCCGTTGAGCGCAGCCATCATGGCGATCCATGCGGCGCCCGCGAGGAACAGCACGCCCAGCGCGACCGGGAAGCTGCGGGCGGCGCCCAGCGTGGCACTCGCCCCCGCAAAGACGAACGCGGCGGCGATGGTGAGGCGGTTGAGCGCGATCCTGCTGCGCAGTCGTGGCAGCAGAAGTGCGCCGGCCACGGCTCCGCAGCCGAGCGCGGCGAGGAGAAGCCCATAGCCGCCTGCGTCCAGCCCGAGTTCGCGGCGCGCGACGATGGGCAGCAGCGCCCAGAGAGCGCTCGCGAACAGGAAGAAGGCAATACTGCGGACCAGCACGCGCTGGAGTGCGGGCGACTCCGCAGCGTAGCGCAGTCCGGTGCCGAGCGCCGCGCCGAAATGCTCGGGCGGCAGGGCGGAGGCGGACGGGGACCTGCGCCATCGCCACAGCACCAGCACTACCCCGCTGACCGACACCGCATTGAGCGCGAACACTGCCGCCGGCCCCGATAGCGCCACCAGCAGCCCGCCGAGCGCCGGGCCGATCGCGCGGGCGATGTTGACGCCCAGGCTGTTGAGCGCGACGGCCTGGGGCAGCGCCACGGGCGGGACAAGCTCGGGCACGGTCGCCTGAAAGGCGGGGGCGGTGAACGCGGTTCCGAGCGCGATCGCGAAGGTCAGCGCGATCAGCACCGCCGGACCGGTCAGCCCTGCCAGCGTCACCGCGGCGAGCGTGCCCGCCGCCGCCAGCACCCAGAGCTGTG
>DATLJJ010000201.1:0-2419 GCA_035538975.1 Sphingomonas sp.
GCAATCTCTCGCTCGGCGGCACCTGGACCAGGCCGAGCTTGGCGCGGCTCGTCCCCGACAACGCGCCGGTGATTTCGCCGGCGGCCGGCGGCAGCGGAGCCGCGGCGGGTGCGGGCGGGATTTCGACCGAGGCCGCGCTGCCCGGATTGGCCGCTTGCGCCGGCGCGGCATTGTTCTGGGACTGCCGCCCGATCGGCGTCGGCGAGGTCATCGACGGCGTCACCTGCTCCGGTGTTGCCGGCTTTGTTTCGACTGGAGGCGGCGGGGCGGGCGCCGCCGGCTCGCTCGGAATGTTCTGCATCGCCTGCGGCGCCGGCGGCGGGCCGTCGCCGTCGAGCAGGTTCATCGCCATCTTGAAGGTACCGAGCACGATCACGACCACGCTCGCGCCGACCAGCAGCGAACGGATCTTCGAGGTGATGGTCGAACCGCCGTCCTTGCCCGTTTCCTTCGAACGGTCGGTCCCCGCCTTGGCGGCGCGGCCGGTCTTTTCCGGCTGGGCTGCGGCAGCCTGGGCGGCACGGCGCGCGGCGGCGATGAAGCTCGATGACGACACCGGCTCTTTCGGCCCGGCGGGAATTTCGCTGATCGCGCTCTCGGAGGCCGCGATGCGCTCCGATGGCGTGGCGACGCGTCCGCCTGGCCGTGTGCCTGGCTCGAGCGGATGATCCGGCGGCAATTCCGGCGCCAGGGCGGCGCGTGGCGGCGCCGTATGCGGCTCCAGGATCTCGCTGATCGCGCGCGGCGGAATGGGGGGCGTCGCCGGTACCGGGGGCGGCGCGGCGGGAGCGGCGGCATGGAATTCGCGCGGCGCGGCGACGAAGGCGGCGGCCTGTGCGGCTTGCGCGGCGGCGGGGTTGGGCAGCTCTGGCTTCGGATCGTATTTCGGCGGCTGTGCTTGCGGCCGCGGCTCGCGCGCCATCGGCGCGGGCTCCATCGGAGCCGCGGACGGCATCGGCTGCGGAGCGGCGGGCTGCGGCGCAGTGCGCACCCCGCGAAGATCGCCCTCGATCATCGAGAGGCGATCGACGACGTGGCCCAGCGCGCTGTGGACGGCTTCGAGCGAATCCTGGGTGTGCCGGTTGGTCTCGGCCTGGCTGAAACGGATGTCGGAGAGCTCGCGCTTGACGAGATCGACCATGCCGGGATCGGCGGCCGGCGCGGAGTTGCGGCTTTCGGCCAGCGCGGCATAGGTCGCCTGCTGCCGCTCCAGGTGCCTGAGGATGTCGTGCAGCCCGTCCTCGACGCGGCTCAGGTTGCCGTTGCGCGGATCGGAGGCGGCCTCGATCCGTTCCAGCAGATACGAGACGCGCTGCTCGAGATGGGCGAAGGTGGAGGCCGAGTCGTTGCCGACCTGCATGCGGTCGAAGCGGTCCGACAGCGCGCGGATTGCGGCTTCGAGATGCTCGGTGCTTTCGGACGGCTGAGGCCGCTCGCGGGTTTCGAGCGCGGCGGTGAGCGCGGCAATGCGCTGTTCCAGCACCGCAAAGCTGTCACCCTGGCCGGAGGCGCGGGTGATCTGGTCGACCTTGGACGACAGCAGCTGCACGTCTTCGGACAGCCGCGCGAGCGCTTCGTTGGAGGCGACATTGGAGACGATGGCGCGCAGCGCGGAGATCGCGCCTTCGAGCTGCTGAACGGTCGAAGGATCGTCATTCGCGCGCAGGATCAGGTCGAGCTTGGCTCCGAGATTGCGGATCGCCTCGTCATAGCCGGTGAGCTGCTCGGCAGGCGTCAGCGTGCGCAGCACCTGCTTGATCTCGGACAGCGCGTGCTCGATCCCCGACAGCACCTGGCCGTCGGTGCCGTTGGACCGCGTCTCGTCGATCCGACGGTGCAGCGAGCGGATCTCGTTCTCGATCGATTCGATCGCGCGCCGCGGCATCGCCTCGGTGATGGCGGCACGGATTTCGGCAAGCTCGCTGCGGAAGGCGTTGATCGCCTGCTCGGTATTGTCGGGACGCTGCAGCGACTCGATCTGGCTCGTGATCTTGAGCAGATGGCGCTCGAGCGAGGAGAAATCCGGCCCCGGCTGCGGAGGCGGCGGCGGCGCGTAGGCAGGGCCGGGCGGCGCCACTGGAGGCGTGTAAGGAGCCGCCGTGGGTGCAATCGGCGGCGCGGCGCGCGGCGGCATCTGCCTCGGCGCGAAGCCATCGAGCTCGCTCTGGCGCGCGGTGATCTCGGCGACCGCGACGTCGAATGAAGCCGGACTAAGGGGAGGGGAGTTGCGATAGACTTGAGCCGCCGCGCGCTCGACCGCATCGGCCTGGCGCTGGCGCGCCTCGATGGGCGAGGCCGCAGGAGCCGGACGCGGCGCCTGAGGCTGTTGCGGACGGGAGATTTGCGACAGGCGTGCGTCGAGCCGCGAGATCGCGTCGTTGAGCTGGCGCGCGACGCCCTGCTCGCGCGAGACCTCCTG
>DATLJJ010000202.1:0-9236 GCA_035538975.1 Sphingomonas sp.
CCCGGCGATCGCCTGAGGCGCAACGAAGTCTCCCCGCTCGCCAATACCCCGGTGAGCGGAAACCCGCCGGGAGGGTTCACCCCCTAGCTCCCTCCCGGCGGATCACCATTACGAAGGAGTGTTAGAATGGGTATCTTCTCGCGAACCCGCGATATCATCGCCGCCAACGTCACCGACCTTCTCGACAAGGCCGAGGACCCGGCCAAGATGATCCGCATGATCATCCTCGAGATGGAGGAGACGCTGGTCGAGGTTCGCGCCTCTGCCGCTCGCACCATCGCCGATCAGAAGGAAATGCGCCGCCACATCGCCAAGCTCGAGAAGCTCCAGGAGAGCTGGACCGAGAAGGCCGAGCTGGCGCTGAGCAAGGGCCGCGAGGACCTGGCCAAGGCCGCGCTGGTCGAGAAGCAGAAGGCTTCCGACATGTGCGAGCAGCTGAGCCAGGAGATCACGGTGCTCGACGAGACGCTCAAGGCGTCCGAAGAGGACATCACCAAGCTCCAGAACAAGCTGCGCGAGGCGCGCACCCGCCAGAACTCGATCGTCGCCCGGCTGGAGAGCGCCAACAACCGCGCCCGCCTGCGCGAGATGACCAACGGCTCGAAGATGCACGACGCCTTCTCGCGCTTCGACGTCCTCGAACGCCGCGTCGACATGGCCGAAGGCCGCGCCGATGCCGCCGGCCTCGGTGCCCAGCCCAAGACGCTGGAGGAAGAGATCGCCGAGCTGCGCTCGTCCGAGAAGGTCGACGCCGAGCTGGAAGCGCTCAAGGCGCGCATGAGCAAGGGAGCCTGAGACGATGGAGGAAGTCTTCCTTCCGATCGTCATCGTCGGGATCCTGTTCGTCGGCCTTCCCTGGGTGATCATGCACTACATCACCCGGTGGAAGACGGCAGCGACGATCACCGGTGAGGACGAGAAGCTCCTCGACGAGCTCTACTACACCGCCCGGCAGCTCGAGGAGCGGCTGGTCACCGTCGAACGGATCATCGCCGCCGACAACCCCGATTTCCGGCCGCTCTCGACCCAGCGTCAGGAGCCGAGCCCCTACGATCTCTCCAGGAGGAACTGAGATGTCCGTCCGCACCAAATTCTACCTCGACAAGGCCAATGCCAAGTGGCTGGGCGTCTGCTCGGGGTTGGCGGATTACACCGGGATCGACGTGATCTGGCTCCGTGTCGGCGTCGCCCTGCTCACCTTCACCACCTTCCCGATGGGCTTGGTCGGCTATCTGCTGATCGCCTGGATGGCGCCGAGCCGCCCGGCCGGCCTGTACGAGGGCCCGGAGGAAGCGAAGTTCTGGCAGGGCGTGCGCTCGAACCCGAGCCGCTCGACCGCCGAGGTCCGCTCGAAGTTCCGCGACATCGATCGTCGCCTGGCCGACATCGAGATGTACTATACGAGCCGCAACACGCGCCTCGCTGACGAAATCGACAGCCTGCGCTGAGGCGCAGGCGTCCAACGGGGAGATTGGACATGAGGGAATTGAGCTGGCTGGTGCCGGTGCTGATCGTCACGGCGATCATGGCCTCCAAGGCCTTCCAGACCTGGGTCCGTGCCAAGCACGGTTATCCGATGGAAGAGCGCCGCAGCCGCCACGGCCATTCGGGCAATGATCTGGAGGCCGAACGCAAGATCGCGCTGCTCTCTTCGGAGAACGAGCGGCTCACCGGCCAGATCAGCCGGCTGGAAGAGCGGATCGCAGTGCTCGAGCGGATCGCGACCGATCCCGCCGAGCGCGTGGCCCGCGAGATCGACGGCCTGCGCTGAGGCGCGAAGAAGAAGAGGGAGAAAAGGGATGTTTCTCGAAGCCTTCGCCCCGGTGGCAGCCATCGTCGGACTTGCCGGCGTGGGTGGGTGGATCCTGACCACCTGGATGCGGATCAAGAACGGCTACCCGCTCGATGGAGCCTGGGGCCAGGCGGTCTATCCGCAGAAGAACGACGAGGCGATGGAGCGCATCAAGCTCCTGAGCCAGGAGAATGCCCAACTCCGCGCCGAGCTGGGGGCCATCAAGGACCGGCTCGTCAACGTCGAGCGGATCGTGACCGACAGCTCGCTGACGCTCGACCGAGAGATCGAGCAGCTGCGCGGCAAGAACAACTGAGGAGCAGGACGATGGACCCGATCTTCATTCCAATCCTGGGCATTTCCGCCGGTATCATCGCCATCGTCCTCGGCATCTCGCTCGAGGTGTTCAAACGCTGGCTCAAGCACAAGGAAGCGATGTCCCAGGTCATCGCCGCCCAGACCGCCGAGCAGGCCGCGCAATATGCCTCGCATGTCGAGCGGCTCGAACAGCGGGTCCGGGTGCTCGAAAGGATCGTCACCAACCGCGGCGCCGAAGTCGCCGAAGAAATCGAGAAGCTGCGCGACGCGCCGCTGAACTAAAAAAAGGAAATCGCCATGATCATCGTGTTCGCAGTGCTGACGGCACTGTGCGTGGGAGGTATTGTCCTTGCGGAAAGCCGGGATCGTCCCCGTCGTCGTGCAGAACGACTGGCGCAGATCTCCCAGGGCAACTGAACGCAGCGCACAAGGGAGTAAGAGGGAATGAACCCGTTCGAAATGGTTGTCGCGATCATCGTTGTGGTGACGATCGGCAGCGTCCTCAAGGCGCGCTACGGCATCCACAAGGACCAGGACGGCAACGAGGTCTACCGCGGCACCGACAATGCCGGGGCGGCCGAGAACGCGATGCTCCGCGACGAGGTCCGCGCGCTCAAGGAGCGTGTCCAGGTGCTTGAACGCGTCATCACCGACAGCAACGCCAGCAGCGCCCAGCTCGAACGTGAGATCGAAGCGCTGCGCGACCGGAAATAACGTCTGACCAGGGAGGCATGACGTGACCATCGATCCCAATCTCTACATCACGCTCTCCGTCTCGGGCCTCGCCGGCCTGGCGATGGTGACGGCGGCCGGCCTGTCGGGCTGGCGCGGATGGCTGGAGCTCAAGCGCCAGGAACTCGACCGGCGCGACGCCGCCGATGCCCGCGACGCTGCCCCGATCGCGACCGCAGGCTCGCGGATCGAGATCGCCGATCTCAAGGAGCGCATCCGCAAGCTCGAAGCGATCGCCGCAGGCGTGGACCTGTGATTGTCCAAAGCCCCTCTCCTTCGGGGGAGGGGCTCGAGAAAGGGAGGGCTACTCTCCCGCGAAACCCGCGCTATAGCGCCCGGCATGACCAGCATCGCCGACCTGCAGGACGAATATGAATTCCTCGACGCGGACGATCGCTACCGGCTGCTGATCGATCTGGGTCGCGCGCTGGAGGCGATGCCGGAAGCGCTCAAGACCGACGCCACGCTGGTCCGCGGCTGCTCGGCGTCGGTATGGGTCTATCCCACCCGCACCGAGAGCGGGAAGCTCCACTTCCTCGCCGACTCCAACGCCGCGATCACGAAGGGCATCATCGCCCTCGTCCTGCTCACGGTGCAGGACCGCACGCCGGCCGTAATCCTCGCGACCGACATAGAAGCGGCGCTCGCGCCCTTCGACCTGCGCAACCAGCTCAGCTCGAACCGCACGCAGGGCATCCCCAACATGATCGCACTGATCCGCGAGACCGCGCGGCGCTACGCCTGAGAATAAAGCGTGCGCCGCCGATAGCTGCTGGCGGCGGTTACTTGCTGTTCCTTCTTCAGGTTGCTGCTCTTCGCCGACAATGCGAAGTTGTCGCACCACAAGGGGGGACGTCTGATGTGGGTGCTGCGAGTTGCTGCCGTTGCCGTGGCGTGTGCGATCTCGCCGCAATCTGACGCGCCCGTGCCGCCGAGCCAGGCAGCGGAAGCTTATTTCGAACATGCGACGGCTCTGATCCGGCAGAAGCACAGAAATAGTCTGAAGGCGGACTGGACCACAATTCTGGCCCGCGCCCGGCCCATGCTCGCCGGAGCGGTCGGTCCAGCCGACACCTACCCTGCGATACGGGAGGTGCTCACCATGCTGGGGGAGCGGCACTCTTTCCTGCTGCCTCCGTCCGGCATCGCGCCTCCGCGAGATGCGCGCCCGCCCAGCACTGCTCGCGCGGGAAGCACGGCGTCTCCCACCTGGGCCGTGGTGGGCAAGGTCGGCGCCCTGCGCCTGCCGGCGCTGAATACTTTGGGTCCGGACGGCGCCACGAAGGGCGCCGCCTACACCGCGGCTGTGCGCAGCGGGTTGCTCGATATGGACAAGAGACGCCTTTGCGGCTGGATTGTGGATCTTCGCGACAATGGCGGCGGCAATATGTGGCCGATGCTCAAGGGACTGGATCCCCTGCTCGGAACGGCGCCCTTCGGCTACTTCGTTCAAACCGACGGGAGTACGCAGGCGTGGTCGAGATCGGCCGGCAACATCTTTCCGGCGGCGGAGAAACTCGCGTCCAACTCGCCTGCGTTCAGCCTGACCCACGCATCCGCACCTCTTGCGGTGTTGATCGGTCCCGCGACGGGAAGTTCGGGAGAAATGGTGGCGATTGCGCTGATCGGCAGGAAAGACGTTCGCGTTTTCGGGAGCGCTTCGGCCGGCCTGACGACTGGCAACAAGGTTTACCCCTTGCCCGACGGCGCCGCACTGGTGCTCACGGAAGTGAGCGTTCGCGATCGCGCAGGCAGGGACTATTCGGGCCCGATCGTTCCCGACGAGCAGATTGCCCCATCAGAGGCAGAAGGCGCCGCCGTTGAATGGCTTGAGAAGCGATGCGCAACAGGGCGCGCTTAGAATTCCAGCTTATCGCCGGGTTTCGGCAAGCCCGAGCTCGTCTGCGACCGCATCGAGATCGGCTCCTTCCGGGACGAGCAGCCATTCGCGGCTCCGTGCGCCGTTGACCACCGTCACTGCGCCCCTGGGGCACACGCCCAGGCATTTGACTTCGACGATCCCCGCCCCGCCCTTGCGGCCCTTCTTGAAGCCCAGCGCCTTGCGCAGCGCCTTGGCGAGCGGCGCCTTGCCCTTGGGCCCGAAGCCGCCGTGGAGCTTCTTCGAGCATTTCGCGCAGACCAGGACGGTATCGGACCAGTTCGAGCGGACCGTCTTCAATCGGGCTTCCACGTCCGCCGCTCCTCGGCGGCCTTGAGCACCTCGTAGGCGGCCTGAATCGCCTGGAACCGCTTGGCCGCCTCGGCGTCGCCGGGGCGCACGTCGGGATGGTTCGACTTGGCGAGGCGGCGCCACGCCAACCGCACGCTCTCGAAATCGGCGTCGGCCTCGAGGTCGAGCACTTCGAGCGCGCGCATCTCGTCGCGCGAGCGGCTGCCGTCGCCCGGGCCCGCCCAGCTGTTGTGCTTCGATTGCGTGAAGCCCGACGCGTCGCGCCGCTCCTCGGCCTCGCGCGCGGCGGCTTCCTCGGCGTTGAGGCCCTCGAAATAATTCCAGTTGCGGTTGTACTCGGCGGCGTGCGCTTCGCAGAAATACCAGCGCTCGCGGCTGTTGGGCGATTTGGGCGCGGGCCGGTCGCCGGGCGCCTCGCAGCCGTGGCGATCGCACAGCCGCACCTTCACGGCCTCACGCTCCGCGCCATAGGCGCGCCAGCGGGGGAAGCCCCAGTCGGAGGATCGGGTCGGACGTGGCATAGAGGCTCGCAGATAGGGAGACGGGCGCGATTGCGCCAGTAAGTATAGAAGCGAATATGCCAGAGGGTCTGTAAGCCGGGTTCTGTCCGCCCCTTTCGGGGCTGTGCGGCCATTCCTCTAGGCGACGGATCGCTCCGCCGCTCAAGCAACCAACCCGGACGACGGGCCGGAACGAGGCCCATGTGCCGTCCCTATTCGGTCTTGCTCCCGGTGGGGTTTACCATGCCGCTTCCGTTGCCGGTCGCGCGGTGCGCTCTTGCCGCACCCTTTCACCCTTGCCTGTCCCGAAGGACGTCGGCGGTCTGCTCTCTGTGGCACTTTCCCTGGGGTCGCCCCCGCCGGGCATTACCCGGCACCGTTGTTCCGTGGAGCCCGGACTTTCCTCGCATGCTTGCGCACCCGCGGCCGCCCGACCCTCTGGCACGCGCTGATCTAGCGCAGGATGCGCCGAGAACAAGGGCAATCAGTCGTCGCGGGGTTTCTCCGGCTCCGCCGGGTGGCGGATGGCCGTGCCCCAGGCCTGGACCTCGACGAGTATCTGCGGCGTCAGGCCCGTGGCGAGCATGGTGCGCCGATAGTCTGACCCGATGCGCTCGACGGCGTCGGCGCCGGAGACGCGGGCGGTGCGGTTGAGCACCTCGGTGGCTTCGGCGACGGTGGGCGTGGCCAGCGAAGGGATCTCCTCGCCCGCCTCATCGGCGCGCGCCACGCCGGCCAGGCGTGCACGCACCGGCCCAAGCTCGATCTTCGACTGCCCTATTCCGCTGCTCGACATGCGCTTCCTCCGGGCTCCAGCCTAGCCGGACGTGCCTATCGGGACATGACCGGAAGTGCTGAAGACGACGGAAACCCTCTTTGAAGCCGGTTCAATCGTCGCCCTGGGGTTTCGGGAGCAGCAGCGCCAGCAGCAGGCAGCGGCATTCCATGTCGATCTCGCCGTCGACCAGCTCGGGCCGGAAGCGGCGCTGGAAGGCCGTCACCGCCGCCTTCGCGTCGCTCACGTCATAGCCGAAGCGTTCGAGCGCGAGCATGAAGCCGGCATCGGGCCAGCCGGGATCGACAAGGTTCTTCGTCGGACGCGGCAGCGCCAGTCGCAGCCGCGCAAGCTTGCCCCAGGGGAAGAGTTCGCCCGGGTCCTGCTTGCGCGCCGGCGCCACGTCCGAATGGCCGACCACATTGCCCCGGGTGATGCCGTGGCGTTCCTTGATCTCGGCGACCAGCGGGATGAGCGCGGAGATCTGCGCCTCCGGAAAGGGCCGATAGCCGAACTCGTGGCCGGGATTGACGATCTCGATTCCCACCGAGGCCGAATTGACGTCGGTGACGCCGCGCCAGTGCGAGCGGCCGGCGTGCCAGGCGCGCTTGCCCTCGTCGACCATCCGGTAAATCGTGCCGTCCTCGTCGACCAGATAATGCGCCGAGACCTTGGCCTCGGGATCGCGCAGCCGGTCGATCGCAGCCTGCGCGCTCTCCATGCCCGTGTAATGGAGCACGATCATCGTGATCGGCAGCGCGCGCGTGTCGAAATTGGGCGAGGGCGCGTCGATCATGGGAAGGGCGCTCGGCATCGGCGCGGACGTTAGAGGCAGGCGGCCCGGTGAGGCAAGCGCGGTCAGCCTGCCGCGCGACGCGCCTGAAGCTTGCCCTCCGTGGCCCGATAGAAACCGCGCAGCCGCTCGCACGGGGCGAAATGGTCGGTGAGCCCGATCACGGTCTCGCCCGCACCGAGCACGAGCACGCCGCCCGGCCGGATCGCGGCGGCGAGCGTGTCGAACACCTGGCGCCGCAGATCGAGCGAGAAATAGAGCAGCACGTTGCGGCACAGGATGATGTCGAACTTGCCCGGCGGGGGCGCGTCTGCGGTGAGGTTGTGCTGGCGGAACTGGACGCGGCGGACGAGCTCCGGCTTGGCGACCCAGTCGCCCCCGGCGCTATCGAACCACAGCATCATCCGGCGCACGGGAAGCCCGCGCTGGATTTCGAACTGCGAATAGCGCGCGGCCCGCGCCCGCGTGATCGCGGCAGGCGAGATGTCGCTGGCGACGATCTCGGGCGCAGCATCCTTCTCGGCGAAGAGCATCGCGAGCGACAACGGCTCCTGACCGCTCGAGCAGCCGGCGGACCAGATCCGCAGCTTGCGATCGGGATTTTCGGCCTGCATCCCCAATGCGGCCTCGGCGACGGTATCGAGCACTGCCGCATCGCGGAAGAAGCTCGTCTCCTGGTTCAACAGCGCGTCCACCACTTGATCCGCCAACTCCCCTGTTCGTGCGGCAATCAGCCGGCTCACCAGCTCGTCGAGCGTGGAAAGGCGGTGCGCCCGCAGCAGCGGCTTGAGCGCCGTCTCGATGCGCCAGGCGCGGTTTGCCGCAATCTGCTGACCGGTCCGCTGCTCGAGCAGCGACGCGATCATGTTCATTGCGCCCGAAGGACTTGCGAGGCCGGCGATGGAGAGACGGGTCATGCGCCCCTCCCCCGCCGCGCGATCAGCCGTCCGATCTCGTCGGGCGGCAGCACCGCGCTGGCATGGCCGGCGTTCGCCACAGATCCCGGCATCCCCCAGACCACCGAGGTGTCGCGATCCTGCACGAAGATGCGTGCGCCGGCGTCGACCAGACGGCACGCGCCCTCGGCGCCGTCCCGGCCCATGCCGCTCAGCACGACGCCCAGTGCACGGCTGCCGAAGACCTCCGCGACCGATTCGAACATCGGATCGACGGAAGGGAGGCAACCGCTCGGCCACTTCTCATGCGTCAGCCGGATCGCGGCGCCATCCGCCGTGCGCACGACGCGCATATGCGCATCGCCGGGCGCGACGACGATTCGCCCGGGCTGGATGCGCATCCGGTCGCTCGCCACGTCGCACGGACGGCTGCCGAGCACCGCCAGCTGCGTGGAAAAATAAGTCATGAAGGCGGGCGGCAGATGCTGCGTCACCAGGATCGGCACGCGGAAGCTGGCCGGGATCGCGCGGAGCAGCTGGCTCAGCGCGTGGATGCCGCCGGTCGATGCGCCGATCGCGACTATGTCGAAATCGTCGGGTGCCGTGACGGGGCCGAAGCTGGTCGGCTGGTGATGGCTTGGCGAAGGCTCCGAGACATGCTCCACCAGCCGCGCCAGCCGGTCCTCGAGTACTTCGGCGAAGCGGCCGCCGAAAGCGCCGATGCCCGGCTTGACCAGCGTGTCGGCGGCGCCGAGCGCGAGCGCCTGCACGGTCACCGCCGCCCCTTCGTCCACTGCGGAGGAAACGACGAGCACCTTGGCGCCGTTGCCGGCAGCGATCACGTCCGGAAGCGCGGTGAGCCCGTCGATGCCGGGCATGTCGATGTCGAGCAGCACCACGTCGACGCGATGCATGTGGAGATAGTCGAGCGCAGCGCGGATGTCCGGCACGGCCGCAGCGACGCGGAAGCGCCGCGTACCCTCCACCATCCGGCCGAGCACCGATCGCGCGACGACCGAATCGTCGACGATCAGCACCTGCGCGGACGGGGGCGGTACTCTGGCCGTACCCATATCGTTCAGGGCCGCAGTGTGCGCCACCTCTGCGCCTCCTTCACGAGGTTCAGGCGACGCCGACGATCTGCAGCTTGCTTTCCAGCGTTTCGCGATCGAACGGCTTCATCACATATTCGTCGGCACCCGCCTCGATCGCCGCGCGGATATAGGCCATGCCGTTCTC
>DATLJJ010000203.1:0-2305 GCA_035538975.1 Sphingomonas sp.
ACGTTGCCGCCCTGCCATGCGGCTACGACCACATCGAGCGCGACGTCGCCGTGGCGCGTGAACTTCACGGCATTGCCCAGAAGGTTGATGAGGATCTGGCGCAGCGCCTTCTGGTCGCCGAGGACGCGACGGGGAACGTCCGCCGCGATCGTTGCAGCGAAACCGAGCCCTTTCTCTTCGGCGCGCCCGCGGACCATCTCGCTTATGGTCCGGATCATCTCGCGCAGGTCGAACGACGCATTCTGCAATTCATGCTTGCCCGCGGCGATCTTCGAATGGTCGAGGATGTCGCCGATCAGCGTGAGCAGATGTTCGCCGCTGTCGTGGATCGTGCGCGCTGCGCGCAACTCGCGCTCGCCCAGTTCGGCGGAGCGGAGGATCTGCGCATAGCCCAGAATGGCGTTGAGCGGGGTGCGAAGCTCGTGGCTCATGTGCGCAAGGAAGCGCGACTTGGCCTGGCTCGCGCTTTCCGCCGCCTGGCGGGCGCTTTCCAGATATTGCGCTTCCTGCAAGTGGCGCCGTTGGCGCGCCGCCAGCGTGCGCTTGAGCATCACGAGCCGGCCGACCAGCAGCAGCGCAGTGAAGCCGATCCACACGCCCAGGATCAGCAGATACCATTGCTCGGCAGTGAAGGCGCTGCCGAAGAAGCCGATCCGGTGGATCGACAGCGTGTACGGGCCGGCCGCCGAGATCGATCCCGTCTGCAGGTCGATCGCGACGACATTGTCGAACCGCGCGTCCGGTGCCGCATCCTTGTGCGCGGCGACCCACCAGGCTTCGGCCGTGGCACCCGCCAGATCGAGTTCGATCGTCTGGCGGCCCTGCTTCACGGGAAACTCGATCCCGATCGGCTTGGCGTCCATGCCTTCCACGGGCTTGCCGTTCACCAGATCGCGGTTCTTGAGCGCGAGCTTCAGGCGCTCGGACGGGCCGCTGTAGGTGATGTCGAGCGTGACCTTGGCGAAGCCCGAGAGATCGATTCCCGTGGCGGGCCCCGACTGGTTCAGCTCCAGGCCGAAGCCGCAGAAGGGATAGGCGTAGCCGGGCTTGATGTCGCATGCCCAGGACAGGGCGCTGGCGTTCACCATCGCGGCGGAGGAATGCCCGCCCGAGCTCCGGTCGCTATAGGCATAAGGAATGTATTTGGCGGCCGTGGCGTGATCGATGGTGAACTGGCGGTCCACCAGCGCGCCTTTGAAATAGATCGCGCCTGCCGTGCACACGAGCAGGACGAAGATCGCGATTTCCAGCCACACATGGCCGAAGCGGCTCCCGGTCGCGCGCGCGCGGCCGGCGTCGCCGACGCCCTGCGCCGTGCGATGCTCAGATAGCCAGGTCCTCTCGCCAGACATAGACCGCCCCACTCATGGACCGAACATTGTCCACCCGAGTCTTATAGAGCGATTGGATATCCGCCGGTTTTTCCAGCCGAATTGAGGGGGGTAGGGGGCTCCCTACTCCTCCGTCCTGAGCAGCACCGCCTCGCCGATCATGAAGAACAGCAGGAACGGCGCCCAGGCCGCGAGGAAGGGCGGGTAGGCGCCCAGATTGCCCATCGCGATCGCGAAATTGTCCGCGACGAAATAGAGGAAGCCCAGCGCCATGCCGATCACTGCGCGCACGAACAGCTTGCCCGATCGCGCGATGCCGAAGGCGGCGACTGCGCCCAGCAGCGGCATCAGCACCGACGACAGCGGCCCGGAGAGCTTGTGCCACAGCGATCCCTCGAGCGCCTTGGTCGGCCGGCCGGCCTGCCGCAGGTCGCTCACCACTTCGCGCAGCGCGCCGAAGGAGAGGCCGTCGGCGTTGACCGAGCTCAGCGTGAACTGGTCCGGCCGCACGCCACCCGCGACGCGGATCGTGCCGAGCTTGGTGATCGCGCCCGAGGCGACGTCGAACCGCTCGGCATTCTCGACGCGCCAGCCGTCGCCGTCGCGCGTCCCGCGCGTGGCGGTCACCATCGAACTCAGCGTCCGGCCCGAACGCTCATAGACGGTGATACCGTGGAGCTGGATCGCATCGCCGCGCCCGCGCACCTGCTGGACCTGGATCAGATGGTCGCCGTCGCGTACCCACACGTTCGATCGGTCGCCGCGATCGATCGGCAGGGGGCCGTATTCGACCTTCTTCCATTGCTCGAGCGTCGCGGTGGCGCGCGAGACGACACGGTCGTTGAACGCGAAGGAGACCGCCGCCACGCCCAGCGCCGCGATGATCAGCGGCGCCAGCACCTGGTGCGCCGAAAGCCCCGAGGCCTTCATCGCGATCACTTCGCTGTTCTGGTTCAGTTGAGAGAGCGCGAGGA
>DATLJJ010000204.1:0-8498 GCA_035538975.1 Sphingomonas sp.
GCAGCTTTACATCGTGCCCGGTCTGCGCGGGGGCGGCGACAATATGTTCTCGACGCACCCCGACACCGGCAACCGCATCGCCGCGCTCGAGGCGATTGCGATGGAGATGGGTGCGATGGAGATGGGTGCGGTGGAGATGGGCGGCGGAAGCGCGCAGCATCCCGCGCCGCGCGCCACGGCCGGCCCGAGCGTTCCGGTGACCCGGAAAGCCCGTCGCGCCAGCGCGCTCGATCCGCTCCGGCGGCCCTGACCCTTTCCCTCCGGCAGCGCGGCTCCTAGGGGGAAGCGCATGGCCCGACCCGCAAGACCTTCCCGCCCCCAGGGCGACGCGCCCGGCGTTCCCGCGCGCCGCGCCGCGCTCAAGCTGCTCGACGCAGTGCTGCGCCGCGGGCTTGCGCTCGAACAGGCTCTCGATTCGGCCGCGCAGGGGCTGGCGCCGAATGACCGCGGGTTGGCGCACGCCATCGCTGCCGAGGCGCTGCGGCGCCTGCCCGATCTCGACGCGCTGATCGATTCGGCGACACGCCAGCGGTTGCCGGACGACGCCAAGGCGCGCTTCGCGCTGCGCATCGCGCTGGTCCAGGCGCTCGCGCTCGGCACGCCGGGACATGCGGCGATCGCGACGGTGCTGCCGCTGGTCGACGGCGGGCCCCGGAAACTGGTGCACGGTGTGTTCGGCGCACTGATGCGGCAGGGCGTCACGCTGGCCGAGCCGCCTTCGCTTCCCGATGCAGTCGCCGAGCGCTGGCACGCCGCCTGGGGCGACCAGATGATCGAGGATGCCGAGCGCGCGATCGCAGTGCCGCCGCCGCTCGACCTGACGCTGCGTGACCCCGCGCGCGCTCCCGATCTTCCCGGCGCCAGCCTGATCGCGGGGCACCTCCGCCTCGACGAGAAGGCCGCGGTGCCGACGATCGAGGGCTATGCCGAGGGGGATTGGTGGGTGCAGGATCTGGCCGCCTCATTGCCGGCGCGGCTGATCGGGGCGGGTCGCGGCGAGGTGCTCGACCTCTGCGCGGCGCCGGGCGGCAAGACGCTCCAGCTCGCCGCGGCGGGGTGGGACGTGACCGCAGTCGACGTGTCCGAAAGTCGTCTGGCGCGACTTCACGAGAATCTGGAGCGCACCGGCCTTTCCGCGCGCGTCGTGGCAGCCGACCTGCTCAAGTGGCAGCCCGAAGCCCCCGCCGACGCCGTGCTGCTCGATGCGCCGTGCAGCGCCACCGGCATCTTTCGGCGGCATCCCGATGTGCTCCATCGTGTTCGCCCCGCGCTGATCGCGGAAATGGCCGAGCTCCAGTCGAAGCTGCTGCACCGCGCATCCGGCTGGGTGAAGCCGGGCGGAATCCTGGTCTTTTCGACGTGCTCGCTCGAGCCGCAGGAAGGCGAGGCGCAGCTCGAGCACTTCCTCGCCACGCACGCCGAATATCGAGTCGAGCCGGTCGGGGCGGGCGAGCTGCCGCAGGGCGCGAGCCCGCGCGAGGACGGCACGCTGCGGCTGCTGCCGGGCACGCTGGCCGATCGCGGTGGTCTCGACGGCTTCTTCATCGCGCGCCTTCGCCGCGCCGGCTGACGTCAAGCCTTCGCCAGCGCCGCCTCGACCAAAGCGGGGCGGGCCTCACCGCCCAGCTGCTCCATCGTGCATTGCCGCGGCGCCTTGTCGGGCCGCCAGCGCAGGAAGCCGGTGCCGTGGCGGAAGCGGCGGCCGGTGACATGGTCGTAGCGCACTTCGGCCACGAACTCGGCGCGCAACGGCTCCCATTCGCCGGTGCGCTCGGTCGACCAGCGGCTGGGTCCGCCGGGGGCGTCGCCGGTGAAGCCGGGGGGCTCGACCAGTGCCTCGAGCCGTTCGGTCAAGGCGGGGCGGTCGGCGGTGGGGATCGCCGAAGTGAAGCCGACATGGTGGAGCAACCCGGCGTCGTCATAGAGACCGAGCAGCAGCGATCCGACCTCGCGCTTCTTCGCGGCATAGCGGAAGCCTCCCACCACGCAGTCGGCAGTGCGCAGGCATTTGACCTTGAGCATCGCGCGCTCGCCCGGCCGATAGGGTTCATCGAGGCGCTTGGCGACCACGCCGTCGAGCGCGCCGCCCGCGGCGTCGAGCCAGCGCTGCGCCAGCGCCGCATCCTCCGTCGCGGGCGACAGGTGGAGCATCGGCGATCCGTGCGCGGAGTGAAAGCGTTCGAGCGCCGCGCGGCGCTCCGCCAGCGGCCGGTCGGCGAGCACGCCTTCGTCCCACAGACAATCGAACAGCATCAGCCGCGCCGGCGTCTCGGCCGCGAGCCGGCGCACGCGGCTTTCCGCCGGGTGGAGCCGCATCTGGAGCGCCTCGAACGACAGCGTTTCGCCCAGGGGAATCAGCAGCTCGCCGTCGAGCACGACGCGATCGAGCGGCAGGGCGGCGATTCCGGCGGCGACCTCGGGGAAATAGCGGGCGAGCGGCTTGCCCGATTTGGACTGGAGGAACACGTCGCCGCCGTGCTTGAACACGAGGCAGCGAAAGCCGTCCCATTTGGGCTCGAACTGCCAGCCGGGCCCGTCGGGCAATGCCTCGACGAGCCGGGCCTCCATCGGTTCGAGCCCCGGTTCGATCATCTGGCGGCGCCGTCGTAGAACTGGATCTCCAGCGCGTCGGGATCCACGCCGTCGGCGCAACGCAGGTTGATCTCCACCATCTTCTTCCCGTCGGGAGTCTGCCCTTCGGCGAACGGGGCGATGCCGCAGGTCTTGCAGAAATGGTGAGCGATCACGTGGTGGTTGAAGCGATAGGTGGCGATGTCTTCGCGGCTGCCCTCGAGCCGGAACTTGTCGGGCGTGGTGAAATGGTGGAGCGGCGCCTTGCGCCGGCAGATCGAGCAGTTGCACTGAACAGCCTTCGTCGGCGGATCCTCGTCGACGGTATAGGCGATGTTGCCGCAGTGGCAGCTTCCGGTGAAGGCCATGGTCATTCCCTCCTTGTGGCGCAAACCGCCCGGCGGGCCGTTCCGATCCGCCGTTGACAGGCGCGCATGCGTTTCGGACAGCAGGACCATGGGGGACGTCAAGCTGCATCCGAGCTGGCTCGAGCCGCTGAAGGGCGAGTTCGCGAGCCCGTACATGGAAACGCTGAAGGGCTTTCTCGTCGCGGAGAAGGCGGCGGGGAAGCGCATCTTCCCCGCGGGGGGCGAATGGTTCCGCGCGCTCGACCTGACGCCGCTGGAGCAGGTCAAGGTCGTGATTCTGGGGCAGGACCCCTATCATGGGCCGGGTCAGGCGCACGGGCTGTGCTTCTCGGTACGCCCCGGCGTGCGCGTGCCGCCGAGCCTGGTCAACATCTACAAGGAGCTGCAGAGCGACCTGGGCATTCCGCCGGCGCGGCACGGCTTCCTCGAGCATTGGGCGAGTCAGGGCGTACTGCTGCTCAATGCCGTGCTGACGGTGCAGATGGGCATGGCCGCCTCGCATCAGGGCCGCGGGTGGGAGCGCTTCACCGACGCCGTGATACGGCTGGTCAACGCGCGCGCCGAGCCGGCGGTGTTCATGCTTTGGGGCAGCCATGCGCAGAAGAAGGCGGCGTTCGTCGATTCGGTCGATCGCGGTGGCCGTCATCTGGTGCTCAAGGCGCCGCACCCTTCACCGCTCTCCGCGCACAGCGGCTTTTTCGGCTGCCGGCATTTCTCCCGCGCTAACGAATTCCTCAAGGCTCATGGCCAGAAACCCATCGACTGGGCGCTGCCGGCAGAGGCGTGACGGGCGCCGCCGAAAGCGTTGGCGGGGCACGGGCAATCGTGCCAAGTTGTTGATCTGTTGGGAGGGCTTGGAATGAAGCGATCGCGTTTCGGTGCATCCCTGGCGCTTGCGGCGATGCTTGCGGCGTGCAGCGGCGGCGGGGGCGGCGGATCGATCTCGGCACCTCCTACCGGCAGCACCGGCGCGACGCCAACGCCGACGCCTGCGCCGACAACCGCGGGATGCACGCTGCGCGAGCGCCAGGACTGGGCGCGCCAGCAGCTCGACGAATGGTATCTCTTCCCCGAGCTGCTGCCTGCGAGCCTCAGCCCCTCGGGTTACGCAAGCGTCGACGCCTATATCGATGCGCTGACCGCCACCGCGCGTGCGCAGCAGAAGGACCGCTATTTCACTTATCTGACCTCGATCGCCGAGGAGAATGCCTATTACGCCTCGGGATCGAGCGCGGGTTATGGCTTCCGCCTGACCGGCGACAGCCTCGCGCGGCGCGTGTGGGTGTCCGAGGCGTTCGAAGGCGCGCCGGCGCTCGCCGCCGGGATCGACCGCGGCACCGAAATCCTCGCGATCGGCACCAGCGCGTCGAATCTGCGTACGGTCGATTCGATCGTCGCGTCGGAAGGACTGAACGGCGTGAGCGCGGCGCTGGGGAGCTCGGCGGCGGGCACCACCCGCGTGCTGCGCATCCGCGACGCTGCGGGAACGCGCGACGTGACCGTGGCGATGGCGGACTATGCGCTCACCCCGGTGTCGAGCCGCTATGGCGCCAGGGTGATCGACGACGGCGGGAGCAAGGTCGGCTACGTCAACCTGCGCACCTTCATCAACACGGCCGATCCCGCGCTGCGCGCCGCCTTCGCCCAGTTCAAGGCGCAGGGCGTCACCAAAGTGATCGTGGACCTGCGCTACAACGGCGGCGGGCTGATCTCGATCGCCGAGCTGATGGGTGATCTGCTGGGCGGCGGCCGCAGCGCTTCGGACGTGTTCAGCTATACCGTCTTCCGCCCGTCCAAGGCGTCGAACAACGAGACGCGCTATTTCGCGCCGCAGCCCGAATCGGTCGCGCCCGCCCGCATCGCCTTCATCGGCACCGGCGGCACGGCATCGGCGAGCGAGCTCGTGATCAATGCCTTCATCCCCTATCTGCATGCCAACGCGGCGCTGGTGGGGACCAACACCTATGGCAAGCCGGTGGGGCAGATCGCAGTCGATCGCGCGGCATGCGACGACCGTCTGCGCGTCGTTGCGCTGGCGGTGCAGAACAGCGCGCACCAGGGCGGCTATTATTCAGGGCTGTCGGGCACCGTCGAGGCGAGCTGCCGCGCGAGCGACGACATCAACTATCCGCTGGGCGATCCGCGCGAATCCTCGACCCGGGCGGCGCTCGACTTCCTCGCCGGGCGGAGCTGCACCGCGATCGCAGGGACGGGCCAGACCACGCTGGCGGTGCGCGAAGCGCCGCGCGAACTGATCGCGCCCGAGCAACCCAGCACGATGCAGCGCGAAATGCCCGGGGCTTTCTAGCAGGCTTCGGCGGAACCTCTGGTGCCTCCCGGCGATTGGAACGGCTCCGGCCGTACCGTGCCGGGAATCGCTAAAAGGGGACAGCAATGAAGCTTCTGGTGAAGGCCGCATGCGCGGCGGGTCTGCTGGCGCTGGGTGCATGCGGCGGCAACGCGGACGATCGGGCGGCGGAGAATATCGAGGCGGCCGGCGAGAACCAGGCCGATGCGCTCGAGGCGCAGGCCGATGCCACGAGCAACGATCAGGTGCACGACGCGCTCGAAGCCAAGGCCGACAATATCGAGGATGCCGCCGAAGCTGCGGCCGACCGCGCCGACGACAATGACGACGCGCGGATCGAGAACCAGGTGGCCAACCACATGTGAGCCGTCGGGGCCCCGTCACATCGGGGGCGGGGCCTCGCGGATGACCTGAAGGAAGACGGCGCCATAGGCATCGAGCTTGCGCGCGCCGACGCCCGATATGCGCCCGAGCTCGGCGAGGCTCGACGGACGGCCGAGCGCCATGTCGCGCAGCACCGAATCGTGGAAGATCACATAGGGCGGCAGTCCGGTCTCCTGCGCGATCTCGCGGCGCTTGGCGCGCAGTGCCTCGAACAGCGGATTGCCGACGGGATTATCGCCCCCCGCGCGGCCGCGCCGGCCCCGGCGCTCGCGTTTGGGCGGCAGCACCAGCTTGAGCTCGGTCTCGCCCTTGAGGATCGGCTTCGCCTCGGGACCGAACTCGAGCCCGCCATGCGCATTGGCGCGTAGCGCGTCGCGCAGCAGCAGCGCGCGGGCGACCGGCTTGAGCAGCGCCGCCTCCTCGCCGTCGACGATGCCGAATACCGACAGCGCCTCATGCCCGTTCATGAGGCTGCGCTCGCTCGACTGCCCGAGCAGGACCGATTCGATATAGCCGACGCCGAACATCATGCCGGTGCGGAATACCGCCGAGAGGAACTTCTGCGCGGTGACGGTGGCGTCGATCGCGGCGGGCGGGTTCAGGCAATTGTCGCAATTGCCGCAATTCTCGGGTGCGTCCTCGCCGAAATGGCGGAGCAGGATGCGGCGGCGGCAGCCGGCGGTTTCGACGAGCGCGCCCAGCGCATTGAGCCGGGTGCGCTCGCCCGGCTGGCGCGCCGGCTCGACTTCGCCGATCCGCTGGCGCGCGCGGGCGAAGTCGTCGGCACCCCAGAAGAGATGCGCGACCGAAGGATCGCCGTCGCGCCCGGCGCGGCCGGTCTCCTGATAATAGGCCTCGATCGACTTGGGCAGGCCGGCATGCGCGACGAAGCGGACGTCGGGCTTGTCGATCCCCATCCCGAAGGCGACGGTGGCGACGATTACCATGTCCTCGGACGCGACGAACGCGGCCTGGTTGCGCCGCCGCACCGCCGGATCGAGCCCGGCGTGATAGGGGAGCACCGGGCGGCCGGTCTCGGCGGCGAGCTTCTCGGCGAGCTTCTCCACGCCGGTGCGCGTCTGGGCATAGACGATGCCGGGGCCGGGCTGCTCGCCGATCAGGTCGATCACCTGGCGCGTCGTATTCTCGCGCGGGCTGATCAGGTAGCGGATGTTGGGCCGGTCGAAGCCCGCGACGATCAGCCCGTCCTGCGGGATTCCGAGCTGGTCGAGGATGTCGGCGCGCGTGTGCGCGTCTGCCGTGGCAGTGAGCGCGAGCCGGGGAACCTGCGGAAAACGGTCGAGCAGCGGACGGAGCAGGCGATAGTCGGGGCGGAAGTCGTGCCCCCATTCGGAAACGCAATGCGCCTCGTCGATCGCGAAGAGACTGAGCCGCGTGCTTTCGAGCAGCCGGCGGAAGCCCTCGTTCGAGGCGCGTTCGGGCGCGACATAGAGCAGGTCGAGCTGGCCCGCGCGGAACCGGTCGATCGTCTCCTCGCGGTTCTCGTCGACGCTTGTGAGCGTGGCGGCCCGGATGCCCACCGCCTCGGCGGCGCGAAGCTGGTCATGCATCAGCGCGATCAGCGGCGAGACGACGACGCAGGTGCCGTCGAGCGCCTGCGCCGGAACCTGATAGCAAAGCGACTTGCCCGCACCGGTGGGCATCACTGCCAGCGTGTTGGCGCCCGCCATCACGCGATCGACCACCTGGCGCTGAACGCCGCGGAAATCGGCGAAGCCGAAGGTCTGGCGAAGAATGTCGAGCGGATCGTGCACGTGGCTTCGTTAGGGAAGGCAAAGGGGTGGTGTCGAGGCCGCAGGGGCAAACGGAGCCGTTCCATCCACAGGCTTTCGGCAGGCCGATCCACTCGAAGCTTGAACCGGAAGCCTCCGATCCGCCAAAGCGAGGGTGAATGACGGTCCGGGTTGAAATGGGGAAGGACACGGGCGGCGCACCCGTGTCGATGGATCTCGAGGAATTGCTCGCCACCCGTCTGCTCGTGCAGGGCAATTCGGGCTCGGGAAAATCGCACCTGCTGCGCCGGCTGCTCGAACAGTCCGCGGGGCACGTCCAGCAAGTGGTGATCGATCCCGAGGGCGACTTCGTCACGCTCGGTGACCGCTACGGCCACCTCGCGATCGAGGCTTCGGAGCATAGCGAGCGCGACGTGATCCGCTTCGCCTCGCGGATCCGCGAGCACCGCGCCTCGGTGGTGCTCAGCCTCGAGGGACTGGAGGCCGAGGGGCAGATGAAGTGCGCCGCGGCCTTCCTCAACGGGCTGTTCGATGCGCCGCGCGATCATTGGTACCCGGCACTGGTCGTGGTCGACGAGGCGCAGCTCTTCGCGCCCGCGGGCGGCGGCGAAGTGGCCGAGGATGTCCGCCGCGCCTCGCTTTCGGCGATGACCAATCTGATGTGCCGCGGCCGCAAGCGCGGGCTCGCGGGCGTGATCGCCACCCAGCGGCTCGCCAAGCTCGCCAAGAACGTCGCGGCCGAGGCGTCGAACTTCCTGATGGGGCGCACCTTCCTCGACATCGACATGGCGCGCGCCGCCGACCTGCTCGGCATGGAGCGGCGCCAGGCCGAATCGATCCGCGACCTCCAGCGCGGCCATTTCCTCGCGCTCGGCCCGGCGGTGTCGCGCCGGCCGCTGTCGGTGCAGATCGGCGCGGTCGAGACCAGCGCGCGCAGCTCTAGCCCCAAGCTCACGCCGCTTCCCGAGGCGCCCACCGAGGATCTGAAGGACCTGCTGCTCGCTCCCGCCGAGCCGAGCTGGACGCCGCCCGCGCCGCCCCCGGTCCAGGCCGCGCCCCAGGCTGCGTCCGAACGGCTGATCGAGGCGCTCGCACGCTCGACGCCCGCCCCCG
>DATLJJ010000205.1:0-6591 GCA_035538975.1 Sphingomonas sp.
GCTGACGCAGGCGCGCGCGATGATGGACAAGGCGATCGAGGATTTCTCGGCCGTGAGCGCGGCAGCGGCCCGGCTGGTCAAGGAATTCCCTTCGGGCTGATCCGCCCCGGAAGCGAGAGGAAGAGGAATGCCGGCCCGCAAAGCAACGCCCACCCCGTCCCCCCGCCCCGCGGATGGCCCTGCCCCGCGCCAGCCGGGCGCGGCCGCGCACGCCAGGGCCGTTGCCGCCGCGACGGAGGCCGCGCAAAGGTCGGTTGCCGAGGCGATCGGTCGCGCCGACGAACAGGTAGCGCAGGCGCATGCGGCAGCGGAGGAAGCAGTCGCGGCCGCAGTGCACGCAGCTGCGCGGCGCGGCGACTCATAACCTCGCCGAATAGCTCCGGAATCCTTCGCGGTTGCCCCCGCCGCCGCCTGCCCCTAGCCTTGTGCGCATGAAGCTGCTTGCGTTCACCGTCCTCGCCATGCTCCTCGCCACTCCCGCCACTGCCCAGCTCTCGCGTCAGGAAAGCGCGATGGTCGCTGCCGTGGAGAAGGACAGCGAGGCCACGCTCGCGCTGCTCGAGCGGATGGTGAACCAGAACAGCGGCACGCTGAACCTGCCCGGCGTCCGCGCGATGGGCGACATGCTGCGCCCCGAGTTCGAAGCGCTGGGCTTCAAGGTCGAGTGGATCGACTTGCCCGAGACCAAACGCGCCGGGCACTTCCTGGCCACGCACAAGGGCAACGGCCGCGGCAAGCGGATGCTGCTGATCGCCCACCTCGACACGGTGTTCGAGCCGACTTCCCCCTTCCGCACCTTCCGCCGCGAAGGCGACAAGGCGATCGGGCCAGGCGTGGTCGACGACAAGGGCGGCATCGCGGTGATCCTCGCGGCGCTCCGCGCGATGAAGGCTGCCGGAACGCTCGGCAAGGCTGACATCAAGGTGATGCTCACTGGTGACGAGGAGAAGACCGGCGATCCGATCCCCGTCGCCCGCGCGCCGCTGATCGAAGCGGGCAAATGGGCCGATGTCGCGCTCGAGTTCGAGAACCTCGCGCACGAGAACGGGCAGGACTTCGGCACCGTCGCGCGCCGCAGCGCCAACAACTGGACGCTCACCGCCACCGGCAAGACCGGTCATGGCGGCGGCATCTTCAGCCCCGAAACCGGCTATGGCGCGATCTACGAGATCGCCCGCATCCTCAATGCCTGGCGCGAGCAGCTCCCCGAGGAGAACCTGACCTTCAACGTCGGCGTGATCGGCGGCGGCACCCCCGCGACGATCGACGCCGACGGCGTCCGCATCGAAGCGAGCGGCAAGACCAACGTCGTTCCTGCGACGGCGATCGCTCGCGGCGACCTGCGCAGCCTCACCCCGGAGCAGGATGCGCGCGTTCGCGCGGCGATGCAGGCGATCGTCGCCGAACATCTGCCGGGGACCTCGGCGACGCTCAGCTTCCAGGACAATACGCCGCCGATGGCCCCCACCGACGGCAACCGCGCGCTGCTCGCCCGCCTCAACGAGGCCAACCGCGCGCTCGGCCTGCCCGACATGGCCGAATTCCCGCCCGCCAAGCGCGGCGCCGCGGATTCGAGCTTCGTCGCGGCCTGGGCCGACACGCTCGCCGGAATGGGCCCGATCGGCGGCAATCTCCACGCCGAGGGCGAATGGCTCGACATCCCCAGCCTCACCCTCCAGGCCAAGCGCAGCGCGATCCTGATGAGCCGTCTGGCGGCGGAGAAGCGGTAATCCCTAAATCCTCCCCCGGAGGGGGAGGGGGACCGCCGAAGGCGGTGGAGGGGTATTCTCCACTTGCGGCGTCGCTTGCTGAAGCTACCCCTCCGTCGCGCTTCGCGCGCCACCTCCCCCTCCAGGGGAGGATTGGGCGCCCTACTTCCCGATCCGCAGGCTCAGCGCGACGCCGTACATCCGCGGCTCGCCCGCGACGAAGGTCGGCATACCGATGCTGTCGCCGGTGTTGCCGGCATCCTTGATGTACGCCTTGTCGAGCAGGTTGGTGACGAAGCCTTCGATCCGCCAGCGGCCGTCTGCGGTTTCCAGGCCCAGCCGCGCGTCGACCAGCGCATAGCCGCCCTGACGCTCGTCCTGCACCGTGTCGGGCACCAGATTGCCCGCCTGCAGCGCGGGCAGGTCGTTGTCGTCGTCGAAGAAGACTTCGGACTGCCAGGTCACGCTCGGCGTGAAGTCGATCTTCACCGCCCCTGCGGGGACGCTCAGCGCGACGCCCAGCGAGGCGCTGTGATCGGGCGAAAGGCGGAAGCGGTTGCCCTCACGCGCGCCGCTCGCGAAGCGGCTGTGGTTCCAGGCATAGGTGCCGAAAACCTTCGCCCAGTCCGCCGGCCGCCACGTCAGCTGCCCCTCGAAGCCATAGGTCTCGGCGCGCCCGGCATTGACGGTGACGAACACCGTGCCCTGCTGCTCGGTCGTCTGGAAGTTCGAGTAGCGGTAATAGAAGACCGATCCGTCGACGAAGAGCGTGCGGCCCGCCAGCGCAGTCTTGGCGCCCAGCTCATAGCTGTCGACCGTCTCGGCCGGCAGCACGCTGAACCGCGCCGCGCCACCCGGCGCCGCGGGCGGGGCCACGCTCAGCACTTCGGGACGGCGGCCGCGCGCGTAATTGGCGTAGAGGCTCGCCTCGGGCGAAAGCTCGTAGCGGGCGATCGCGCGCCAGGTGACGCCGTCGTCCTTGTGGTCGGCATCATAAAGCTGGCCGTTGGTGCCGGTCGGCTGCGCGCCGAGGCCGAACAGCGGCACGGGGAAGAGCGCCGAGGGCGGGATGGTCGCCGCACCCGGCACCGCGAGCGCCTGGAGCAGCGCGGTGCGCGTCGCCGCCGGCTGCGACAGCGCGCCGATGAACCCGCCCAGGATCGAACGGCCGTTGAGCACGGCCGATTGGAAGCCGGTGGTCTTGTCGTCGTGCGTCCAGCGCACGCCGCCGCCGATCTGGAGCGCGTCGGTGACGTTGAACGTCGCGTCGGCGAACAGGTCCCAGCTTTCGGTGCGGCCGAAGTTGGTGCTGGTCTCGTAGTGCCCGGGCTTGAGGTTCGCCGCGATCGCGCGCGCCTGCGCGGTGGGCAGCACCGATGCCGCCACCTGCGGGATCGTGAGCCCGGTCGCGCTGGCGATCACGCCCTGCAGCAGCTGGCCGGTGAAGGCGGTGTTGCCGAAGACCGAAATCGGCGCCGGCTGGATCGCCGGGCGGCCGGGGATCGCGCCGCCGCCGTTCAGCGTATCGGTCAGCCGCGCGAGCAGCACGCGCTCGTCGAACTGCGAGGGCGTGCGCTGGAAGCCGTTCTCGCGAAACCAGGTGCCGCCCACGAATGCCGTCAGCCGGTCGTCGCTCCACGTCAGCCGCAGCGTGCCCATCGTCTGGTCGCCTTGCGCGTCCTCCGCCGCGGTGAGCGCGGGAAGCGAGATGCCGTCGGCATCGAAGATCTCGGTGCCGGCGAACTCGCGGTACGATCCGATCGCGTTGAGCGAGAGCCGGTCCGAGAATTGGTAGTTGGCGATGCCGGTCACGCCCCACACGTCGCGGTCGAGACCCAGCGGCCTGCCGCCCTCGAAGCCCGCGCCGGCGGCAAGCGCCGCGCCCGAATTGCGGCCGCGGTCGCCGATCACCGCGCCGGTCACCGGATCGGTGGGATCATAGGCGATCGACTTGAACGACGTACCCGTCGCGCGGTCGTGCTGATAGTTGCCGATCACGTCGAAGGTCAGCGCGCCCGGCGCCCAGCGCAGCGACCCGCGCACCGCCTCGGACTTGATGCCGTTGAAGTCCTCGCCGCCGAGCAGGTTCTCCACCGTGCCGCTGCGCTCGCGGATGCGCGAGGCGACGCGCAGGCCCACGTCGCCGCCCAGCGGCAGGTTCACCGTCTGGTCGATGCGCCAGGCGTCGAAATTGCCGTATTGGCCATAGACATAGCCGAAGCCGTGCTCCGGATCGGCCTTGGCCTGCACCAGATTGACCGCGCCGATCAGCGCGCCGCGGCCGTAGAGCGTCGACTGCGGGCCCTTGGCGATCTCGATGCGCTCCATGTCGAACAGCTCGACATAGGAGCCGCGCGACTTGGAGATCGACACCCCGTCCTGGAAGACCGAGACGCGCGGCTCGTTGTACGCGCTGCCCGAATCCGAAGTGATCCCGCGCATCACGAAGCCCGGGTTGTTGGGAGACTGGTTCTGCACGTCGAAGCCGGGGACGAACTGGCCCAGCCGGTCGAACTCGGTGATGCCCAGATCCTCGAGGAAGCTGCCGTCATAGGCAGTGAGCGCGAAGGGCACTTCCATCGGCGACTGTTCGCGCAGCTGCGCAGTCACCACGATCTCGCCCTCCCCCTCGGGCGCCGTGGACGCGGCGTCCTGCGCATGGGCGGGCGCGATCAGCGCGAGCGGGCTGGCGAGCGCTAGCAGCGCGGTACGGATCGACATGGCACTTCCCCCTGTTCTGTTCGGGGTTGCCGTGCGCGCGCTTGGTTACACCCATGTTGCACTGCAGCAGCAAAAGGGTGTCCGACTTGCGCGCAGAGGCGCGAGCGGCCATCTAGAATGCATACCCGAATTTCGAATCGCGAGGCGAAGGATGCGCAGCTACCGCAAGCACTATATCGACGGCGCTTGGGTCGAGAGCGAGGGCGGCACGCCGCATCAGGTGATAAATCCCGCCACCGAGGCACCGGTGACCGAGATCACGCTCGGCTCGCAGGCCGATGTCGACAAGGCGGTCACCGCGGCACGCCGCGCGTTCGAAAGCTGGTCGCAGACCGTCGCCGAAGACCGCGCCGCGCTGCTCGATCGCATCGTCGAAGCCTACAAGGCCCGCGCCGCCGACATGGCCGAGGCGATGAGCCTCGAGATGGGCGCGCCGCTCGGCCTGGCAAAGACCGCGCAGGTCGGCAGCGGCATCGGCCATCTCCTCGCCGCCGCCCGCGCGCTGCGCGAATTCCGGTTCGAGGAGCGCATCGACAACAGCCTGGTGGTTCACGAGCCGATCGGCGTCGTCGCAATGATCACGCCGTGGAACTGGCCGCTCAACCAGATCGTCTCCAAGGTCGCCTCCGCGCTCGCCGCGGGCTGCACCATGGTGCTCAAGCCCAGCGAGGAGGCGCCCGGCGTCGCCGCGATCTTCGCCGAAGTGCTCGATGCCGCCGGCGTCCCCGCGGGCGTGTTCAACCTCGTCCAGGGCGATGGCCCCGGCGTCGGCGCCGCGCTCTCGAAGCACCCGCAGGTCGACATGGTGAGCTTCACCGGCTCGACCCGCGCCGGCATCCAGGTCGCGAAGAACGCCGCCGACACCGTCAAGCGCGTCCATCAGGAGCTCGGCGGCAAGTCGCCCTCGGTCGTGCTCGAGAGCGCCGACCTGGCGCAGGCGGTGAAGGGCACCCTCTTCGGTGTGCTGCTCAACTCGGGCCAGAGCTGCATCGCCCCTGCGCGGCTGCTCGTCCCGCGCAAGCGTCAGGAGGAAGCCGCCGCCATCGCCGCCGAGCTGATGAAGGCTACGCAGTGCGGCGCCCCGTCCGAGGAGGGCCGCCACATCGGGCCCGTCGTCAACAAGGCGCAGTGGGACAAGATCCAGGGCCTGATCGCCAAGGGGCTCGAGGAAGGCGCGAAGCTCGAGACCGGCGGCCCCGGCCGTCCCGACGGCATCGACACCGGCTATTTCGTCAAGCCGACGCTCTTCTCCAACGTGACCAACGACATGACGATCGCGCGTGAGGAGATCTTCGGCCCCGTCGTCACCATCATCCCCTATGAGGACGAGGAAGACGCCGTCCGCATCGCCAACGACACCGATTACGGCCTCTCCGCGATGGTGTTCGGCGACGCCGAGGGCGTGAAGCGCGTCGCCCCGCGGCTGCGCGCGGGCATGGTGTACGTCAACGGAGGCCAGCCCGACCCCCGCCTCCCCTTCGGCGGCTACAAGCAATCGGGCAACGGCCGCGAGTACGGCAAGTTCGGTCTGGCGGAGTTCCTCGAGGTCAAGGCGATGGTGGGGGCGTTCGCCTGAAATTGACGAGCCGATGACTCAATCCTCCCCCGCCAGAGGGAGGGTTGGAGTGCCTCACACCGGCCAAACCCACAAAATCAGCGGCGTCCCCAGCAGCAGCACGAGCAGCGACAGCGGCGCCCCCAGCCGGGCATAGTCGCTGAACCGGTAACCTCCCGGTCCCATCACCAGCGTGTTGCACTGGTGCCCGATCGGCGTGAGGAAGTCGCACCCCGCCCCCGCCGCCGTCGCCATCAGGAACGCCTCGGGCCGATAGCCGAGCCCGTCCGCGAAGGCCGCGGCGATCGGCGCCATCACCAGCACCGTCGCGGCGTTGTTGAGGAACGGCGTCACTGCCATTGCCGCGGCCAGGATCAGCGCCACCGCGCCCCACGGCGGCAGCGTCGCCGCGACGCTCGAAAGCCACGCGCCGATCAGCTCGGTCGCGCCGGTCGTGCGCAGCGTGTCGCTCACCGGGATCAGCGCGCCGAGCATCACCAGGATCGGCCATTCGATGTGCGCATAGGCCTCGCGCACCGGCAGCGCGCCGCTGAGCACCACCAGCGCCGCCGCGGCGAAGAAGGCGATCGCGACGGGCACATAGCC
>DATLJJ010000206.1:0-6110 GCA_035538975.1 Sphingomonas sp.
GCATGCGGCTGCCGTTGGTGCCCGAGCCGAACTGGTCGAGCGCGTCCTTGCCGGCCTGGATCACGTCCGGGTCGAAGGTCATGCCCATATAGTTGTAGGTGCCGAGCAGGATCGTGTCCTTGCCCTTGATCACCGCCTCGGTGGGCGACTTGACCTGCTCCATCACGATCGCGAACGGATCGGTGACGCCGCTGTCGAGCAGCTTCTGGCGCTCGGCGATCAGGCCGTCGAACTTGGACATGAGGTCGCGTTCCGGCGCGACTGCGGCCGGATCGGCGGGAAGCGCGTCGGCGGTGTTCAGGCTGTCGGTCACCTGGCCCTCAGCCCTTGAGCTTCTGCACGGCATCGACCAGCTGGCCGACATTCTCGATCTCGGCCTGCATGTTCATCGTGATGATGATGTCGAACTCGTCCTCGATCGCCGCGACGAAATCCATCACGGTGAGGCTGTCCCATTCGAGATCGCCGGCGAAGGTGGTGCTCTCGGTGAGCGTCACGCCCTTCTTGTTGAAGGGTTCGATCTGGGCTTTGACGGTCTCGAAGACTTCTGCGCGGTCTGTCATGGGCGGTCCCTTAGTGCGATCGCTGCGCGGTGCCAAGGAAATGCGGCGGAAACGGGCCGAAGCCGGGGCGGCATGCGTGCGCCACACCGGCAAAGTTGACCAAGTTTCGCGAAATGCGCTCGATCTCGAAACATTGTTGCGCGGGGTGACCGGGGAGCAGGAGCCGTATCGAGGCGCGAGACTGCAGTCATGGCCCTGAGAGGCAAGCAGGCGAAATCCTACTTTGCAAGCGAAAGCCTCACTCCTCCCCGCCAGGGGGAGGATTTGATCAGAGCAGCCCTGCGGCCTGACTCACCCTCACCCTTCCGCCGGCTGCGCCGGCTCCCTCCCTCTCCCGCAAGCGGTAGAGGGATTTAGAGCAGCCCCTGCTGGCGGTACCATACCGCGGTGGCGGCGAGGCCGGCGGGGGTTTCGACCTGGGGTGTCCAGAGATTGGCGGGCGGGCGCTTCGCCGGGTCGATCACCCAATCCTGGTGGCAGAAATAGGCGACGCGATCGGGGGTGAGCTTTGCGGACTTGCCGCGTACCAGCCGGTCCAGCTGCGCGCCGGCCATCAGCAGCATCCGCGGGAGCGCGATGGTGGCGACGCGTTTGCCCACCGCGGTGCCGATCGCGAGCGCGAACTCCTCGTGGCTCCAGCCACCATCGGTGCCGTCGTCCGCGTCGAGGATCTGGCGGCGCGCGCCGGTGAGGGCGAGCGCAAGCAGCAGCCGCGCGAGGTCGCCTACTTCGATCACCGAAAGCCGGCCGCCGGGCGGCAGCAGCGCCAGTCCGCGCCTGGCGAGCTTGAACAGCTCGAGCATCTCCATGTCGCCGGGGCCGTAGATCGCCGGCGGGCGGACGATGGTCCAGTCGAGGCCCGATGCCATGACGAGCGCGTCGCCCTCGGCCTTGGACCAGCCGTAGGACGACATGCCCGGCTCACGCGCGGCGAGCGAGGAGACATGGACGAAGCGCCGCACGCCCCCGCCTTCGGCCGCGGCAACCATGTTGCGCGTGCCCTCGATGTTGCCGCGCGCGAAGCCCTCACGATCCGGCGCGTTGACCACACCGGCGACGTGGATCACGGCGTCCGCCCCCGTGCAGAGCTCGGCCAGCGCATCAGGCGTGTGGAGGTCGCCGCGTACCCAGGCGATGTTGGCGCGCTCGGCCTGCTCGCGCCGGGTGAGCGCGCGGACATGATGCCCCGCCTCGACCGCGAGCCCGATCAGCCGCGACCCGACGAAACCGGTGCCGCCGGTGATCGCGATGGTGCTCATGCCCGGGCTCCGGGGAGAATTTCGGTTTCACGCAAAGGCGCGAAGGCACGAAGAAGAATGTGGTTCGCGCGGAGACGCGGAGATGCGGAGAGTTTATATTGATTGGCGGCGTCATCCGCCCTCGAAATCGGCGACCGCTTGGCGAGCGGAAGAATTGAGGGGCCGCTGGCGCGGCAAGGCCGCGATCTCCGCGCCTCCGCGTCTCCGCGTGAACAAAAATCCGTTGCGCCTTCGCGCCTCTGCGTGAGCATCATCACGCTGTCACAATAGCGCCATGTGGCTGCGGTGGACCAGCGCGGCGCGCGGTGCATAGCCGAGCAGTTCGGGCAGCTCGTCGCTGCGGCGGCCGACGATACGGGCGGCTTCCTCGCTGGCATATTCGGCGAGGCCGCGCGCGAGCTGGCGGCCGTCGGGGCCGATCACCACGACCAGATCGCCGCGCGCGAAGCGGCCCTCGACGCGGGTCGCGCCGGCGGAGAGCAGGCTGCGGCCGCCGCGCAGCGCCTCGGCGGCGCCGGCATCGATGTGGATCTCGCCCTTGGCAGTGAGCCCGCCGCGCAGCCACGCCTTGCGCGCGGGTGCGCCCTTCTGCGCGAGGAACAAGGTACCCCCGCCCTGCTCCAGCGCGCGCAACGGACGCTCGACGCGGCCGGTCGCGATGGCGAGATGCGCGCCGGCGCTGGTGGCGATCCGCGCCGCCTCGACCTTGGAGACCATGCCGCCCGAGCCCATGCCGGATGCGGAATTGGCGTCTGCCATGCCGGCCACGTCGGCGATCCGCTTGACCAGCGGGATCAGCTTCGCGTCGGGATTGGTCGTCGGGTTGGCAGTGTAGAGGCCGTCGACATCGGAGAGCAGCAGCACCCCGTCCGCATTGGCGGCGCCGCCGACGCGTGCGGCGAGCCGATCGTTGTCGCCGAAGCGGATCTCCTCGGTCGCGACGCTGTCGTTCTCGTTGATCACCGGCACCACGCCGAGCTTGAGCAGCCGGTCGAGCGTAGCCGAGACGTTGAGGTAGCGGCGGCGGTCTTCGAGGTCGTCGAGCGTGACGAGGATCTGCGCGGCGACGAGGCCCTGCGCGTGGAGCAGCTCGGCCCAGGTGCCCGAGAGTGCGATCTGGCCGGTAGCGGCCGCCGCCTGCGCATCCTCGAGGCTGGCGCGGCCGCCCTTGGGAAGCTTGAGCCGCCTGGCGCCCAGCGCGATCGCGCCAGAGGAGACGATGACGAGCTGCTGGCCCGCGCGCGCGCGCTCGGCAAGATCCTCGACCAGCCCCGCGAGCCATTCGCGCCGCACGCGCCCGTCCGGCGCGACGAGCAGCGCCGAGCCCACCTTCACGACGAGGCGGGGGCACAGGGAGGGCGAGAATTCTTTCATGCAGTCTCGGCTCTAGCGCTCCCCTGCCGCTTGCGGGAGGGGTCGGGGGAGGGAGGGCTTGAACGGACAGCGGCCGGAAACTGGATAGTCCCTCCCCCAGCCCCGCCCGCAAGCGGGAGGGGCGTTTAGATCGGCGACCATTCGACGGGATCCTCCCCCTGGTCGTCGGCGGGTACTTCGGTCGTGGCGGGTGCCGGGCCGATCGCTTCCAGCAGCTGATCGAGCACCCAGTCGACACCCACGCCGCTCGCGCCCGACATGGGGATGACCTGCGCGCCGCTGGCTTCCTCGAGCTCAGCCGAAATCGCCTCGATCAGCTCGTCGTCGAGCGTGTCGATCTTGTTGAGCGCGACGACCACCGGCTTTTCCACCAGGCCGGCGCCATAGGCTTCCAGCTCCTCGCGGACGATACGGTAGCTTTCGGCGACGTCCTCGTCGTTGGCATCAACCAGATGGAGCAACACGCGGCAGCGCTCGATATGACCGAGGAAGCGGTCGCCGATGCCTGCCCCCTCCGCGGCGCCCTCGATCAGGCCGGGGATGTCGGCGACCACGAACTCGCGCTGCTTGTGGCGCACCACGCCGAGCTGGGGACGCGTCGTGGTGAAGGCATATTCGCCGACCTTCGCCTGAGCGTTGGTCACCTGGTTGATGAAGGTCGACTTGCCGGCATTGGGAAGCCCCACCAGCCCGGCGTCGGCAAGCAGCTTGAGGCGCAGCCATACCCAGGCCTCTTCATAGGGCCAGCCGGTGCCGTGCTGTCGCGGCGCGCGGTTGGTGGAGGTCTTGTAGCTGGCATTGCCGCGGCCGCCGTCGCCGCCGCGCAGGAAGACGATGCGCTCGCCTACCCGGGTCAAGTCGGCGAGAAGTGTGCGTTCGTCGTCGTCGGCGAGGATCTGGGTGCCGACCGGGACCTTGATCACCAGATCGTCGCCGCCTGCGCCGGTGCGGTTCGATCCCGAGCCGCCATGCCCGCGGGGGGCGCGGAAATGCTGGGTGTAGCGGAAGTCGATGAGCGTATTGAGGCCGGCCACCGCTTCGAAGATGATGTCGCCGCCCTTGCCGCCGTTGCCGCCGTCGGGGCCGCCATATTCAATGAACTTCTCGCGCCGGAAGCTCACCGCACCGGGGCCGCCGGCGCCGGAGCGCACGTAAATCTTCGCCTGATCCAGAAAATGCATGGACTGCCATATAGACGTTGCCGCCGATCCGTCACCCCATCGCGACGGACCGCCGGCAAATCAGGCGTTCAGCCGGTGGCGCGCAGATCGGCTTCGATCGTCCCCGCGCGCTCGACTTCCTCCTCATGCCCCGGATCGCGCCAGGTCTCGGCGAGCGCCGCCGCGTACCACGCCTGCATCGCCGGCAGCGCCCGCAGCCGCTCGGCATAGGCCGCGGCCGGCTCGGGCAGCGCGACGCCATAGCTCTGGAAGCGGAGAGCCACCGGCGCGAAGAAGGCGTCGACCGCAGTGAAGCGCGGTCCCGCCAGCCACGGCCCGCCGAAGCGGTCGAGGCCCTGGTGCCAAAGCTCCACGACGCGCGCGACGTCGCGGTCGAGCGCCGGCCGCTGCGGTTCGAGGCGCACGCGGATGCCGCAGTTCATCGTGCAATATTCGCGCAGCGCCGCGAATCCCGAATGCATCTCCGCAGAGGCGCATCGCGCCCAGGCGCGCGCCGATGCGTCGTCGGGCCACACCCCGGCGTGCCGCTCGGCCAGATATTCGGTGATCGCCAGCGAATCCCAGACGATCTCGCCGCCGTCGTCGAGGCAAGGCACCTTGCCGCTGGGCGAGAAGGCCTCGAACGCGCCCTCGCCGAACGGGACCAGCTTTTCCTCGAACGGAATGCCCACCACGCTCAGCAGCAGCCAGGGCCGGAGCGACCAGGACGAATAGTTCTTGTTGGCGATATACAAGCGATACATGGCGTCCTCCCGCGGTCGCGTCGCCATAGGTACAGGCCGGGCAACGGGCAAGCGCGCCACTTTCGGGGGTGGCAGGCAGTGGAACCCCGGCTATAGGCTTTTACTTTAGGTGAGCGGCGCGCGCTTCGCGCCGGCAACATCAGGGCAAGGCGACCGGCGCAGCGCATGAATTCGATCGATCGCTACATGGCGCGGCTGATCGCGGTTCCGCTGATCTCGACGCTGCTCATCTCCGCGATGCTGCTCGTGCTCGATCGCATGCTGCGGCTGTTCGATTTCGTCGCGACCGAGGGCGGACCGGTGAGCGTGGTGTGGCGGATGCTCGCCAACCTGCTCCCCGAATATCTGGGGCTGGGCATCCCGATCGGACTGATGCTGGGCGTGCTGCTCGCCTTCCGCCGGCTCGCGACTTCCTCCGAGCTCGACGTGATGCGCGCGGTGGGGCTGAGCTACACGCGGCTGCTCAAGGTGCCGTACATGTACGCGATCGCGCTTGCGATCCTGAACCTGTCGATCGTCGGCTTCGTCCAGCCCTGGGCACGCTACAACTACGAGCAGCTTCGCTTCGAGCTGCGCTCGGGCGCGCTCGGCGCCTCGATCAAGGTGGGCGAGTTCACCAGCTTCGGTCCGCGCATGACGCTGCGCATCGAGGACAGCAAGGACGAGGGGCGCCAGCTCTCCGGCATCTTCGTCCAGATGACCACCGCCGACGGCAGCCCGCTCGCGGTGACTGCGGAGACGGGCCAGTTCCTGCGCTCGGACGATCCCGACACGATCATCTTTCGGCTCACCAACGGCACGCTGATCCACCGCGACCGCACGTCGAACGTGCCGCGCGTGCTCACCTTCACGACGCACAGCCTGCCGATCCCGCTTCCCAAGTACGAGCAGTTCCGCCGGCGCGGCGACAAGAACCTCGAGCTCACGCTCCCCGAGCTGGCGATCATCGGGCGGAGCGACCACGCGAGCGACGAGCAGCGCCACACCAGC
>DATLJJ010000207.1:0-6743 GCA_035538975.1 Sphingomonas sp.
CCATTTCCACGAGTTCATGCTCGAGGTGCACGAGCGCCTCAATGTCGAGCGGCAGAAGGACACCGCCGATCCCGTCATCGCGGTCGCCGAGGCGATGGTGGAGGACACGCGCCTCCTCGCCTTCGACGAAATGGTGGTGAACAACCCCGCCGACGCGATGATCCTCTCGCGGCTGTTCACCGAGATGATGGGCCACGGCCTCACCATGGTCGCCACGTCGAACCGCCCGCCGCGTGACCTCTACAAGGACGGGCTCAACCGCCAGCTCTTCCTGCCCTTCATCGCCCTGATCGAAGAGCGCATGGACGTGCTCGCGCTGAACGGCCCGGTCGATTACCGTCTCGACCGGCTGGGCAGCATGGAGACCTGGCTCGTCCCCAACGGCCCGGAGGCGACGGCAGCGCTCTCGGCCGCCTTCTTCCGCCTCACCGACTTTTCGGTGGAGGATCGCGCCAAGGTCCCTTCCTGCGACCTGCCCGTGAAGGGCGGACGCGAGATCCATGTGCCCAAATGCCTCAAGGGCGTCGCCGTCTTCTCGTTCCGGCGGCTGTGCGGCGAGCCGCGCGGCGCTTCCGACTATCTCGCGATCGCGCACCGCTTCCACACCGTCATCATCGTGGGCATCCCGCGGCTGGGCCCCGACAACCGCAACGAAGCGGCGCGTTTCGTGACGCTGGTCGACGCGCTGTACGAGAACCGCGTCAAGCTGCTCGCCGCCGCCGATGCGGCGCCCGACGAGCTCTACATGGCCGGCGACGGCGCCTTCGAATTTCAGCGCACCGTGTCGCGGCTCCACGAGATGGCGTCGGACAGCTACCTCGCCGAAGGCCACGGCGAGCGCTGAGCCGGACGGCGGCCAAGCCGCATCAGGCCGGCGCGCACCCATGGCTCGCCGAACCGTACCGTCAGCCACGAGAGACCGAGCGACATCGCCAGCGCGAAGGCGATCGCCGGCCAGAATCCCGTCCCCAGCCGCATCAAGGCACCCGCCGCGACCGCGCCGAGTTCCTGGTGCAGCAAATAGAGCGGATAGGTCATCAACCCCAGCGTCGCGGCGAACGGGCCCGAAATTCGGCGAGCAAGCCACGGCTGGAGCCGTTCGGCGAAGAGGATCGGGAGCAGCCCTATGCCGAACAGGAGTTGCGCGGGGATCGGCGCCGGCCGGTCGCCGAAGATCAGGGCGCGATGGACGTCGATCTCGATCAGCCCGACCACAGCGAACAACAGCGCGAACAGCAGCCGGACAGGCCGCGCGCCATCACGCTGGATGACGCGCAGCTGGATGCCGAGCGCGAAGAAGCAGCCGTAGGAAAGCAGCATGAGCTGGTAGAAGCGGCTGTCCGATCCGGGCACCATTCCGGCGGCAGCGGCCATCCAGAAGGCGAGGCTGGCGCAGCCGAGCAGCACGCCGAAACGCTCGATCCGCGCCAGGCCGGATCCGCCGACCAACACCGCTGCCATGGCCAGATAGAAGGCCACTTCGATCGCCAGCGTCCAATAGCTGGGATCGATGTACGGTTTGAACGGCGAAAAGCCGAGCGACGACAGCCACTCGAACAATATCTGCACAGGTGGAAGATTGCTGCACCCCAGCAGAACCACCGCGGTAAGCGTTGCGCACAGCCAGGCGGCGGGAACCAGCCGCAGCGCCCGACGGCGCAGGAACCCCGCAGCGGTAGAGCCCTCCGCCGACCAGGCGATGACGAAGCCCGATACCAGGAAGAACAGCTCGACTCCGATCCAGCCGTTGCTCGCCCAATCGGCGAACCGCCCGTCGACCGGCATTCCGGCCAGCATCGCACTGCCGCCCGGCGGCCCCCCGGAGGCAAACGACGAACAGTAATGGAAGCTGAGCACCAGAAGCGCACAGGCGAACCGCAGCAAATCGAGAGCGATCAGGTTGCGTGAATCCCGCCCGGCCATGCGCGCATTCTGCCTCGGCCGCCTTTAATATCCCCTTTCCGCTCCCTCGCCCTCGCCAAAGCCCGATGGCGCCGCTAGCAATCGGGCAAAACGGAAACGGGGAACGGGATGCGCGCGACCGGAATCTACCGCCTTGCGATGGGGCTTGCGGCACTGGCCGCGCTCTGGATCCTGCCTGCAGCGGCGCAATTGGTGCTCACCTCCGCGGACATGCGCGAGAGCCGCAGTCTCGACGGCGCGTGGCACTGGTCGGTGGACCCCTTCCGCGACGGCGTGGCCGGCTTCCACGGCGGCCCTCCCGGATCGAGCACGCGGCGCTGGCAGGACAGTGTCCAGGCCGATGTCGCCGCCGCCAACCCGCGCGCGCTCTTCGAATTCGACATGCAGCGCTCGCCCGTCGTCCACCTCCCCGGCTCGTGGATCGGCCATTCGGCGGAGATGCGCTATTATCAGGGTCTCGTCTGGTATCAGCGCAGCTTCGTGGCCGCGGCGCCACGCCCCGGCACCCGCACCCTGCTGCGCTTCGGCGCCGCCGACTATGCCGCCGAGGTCTATCTCAACGGCAAGTCCGTCGGCAGCCACCGCGGCGGCTTCACGCCCTTCGTCTTCGACGTGACCAAATTGCTGCGCGCCGGCACCAACCAGATCACCGTCGGAGTCGATTCGGCGCGCACCGACGCTGACGTGCCCCCGCCCGTCACCGACTGGGAGACCTATGGTGGCATCACGCGCTCGGTGACGCTGGTCACGGTGCCGGAGACCTTTGTCGACGATGCGTGGGTGCGCCTCGGCCGCGACGGCCGCATCCATGTCGACGTTCGGCTCGACGGACCCAACGCCGCCGGACGCGACGTGCGCGTGCGCATCGACGCGCTGGACCTCACGCTCTGGGGCAGCACCGACGCCAAGGGCAACTGGAGCGGCAACGTGCCCGCGCCGCGCGAGCTGCGCCGCTGGTCGCCCGAATCGCCGACGCTCTACGACGTCAGCGTCGAGGCGGGCAGCGACGTGCTGCGCGACCGCATCGGCTTCCGGACGATCGAGGTCCGCGGCGCCGACATATTGCTCAACGGCAAGCCCGTCTTCCTGCGCGGCATCTCGCTGCACGAGGAAGAGCTGGGTCGCGATCCGGTGCGCGCAATCACGCCTGCCGCCGCGCATGCGCTGCTCGGCGAGATCAAGCAGGGGCTCGGCGGCAATTTCGTCCGCCTCGCCCACTATCCGCACAGCGAAGTCATGACGCGCGCCGCCGACGAACTCGGCCTGCTCGTATGGAGCGAGATTCCGGTCTATTGGCGCGTCGACTGGGACAATCGGGCAACTCTCGCCACTGCGCGCCGGATGCTGCGCGAGAACATCGTGCGCGATCGCAACCGCGCCGCGATCGTCCTGTGGAGCGTCGCCAACGAGACTCCGGTCGGCAATGCGCGCAACGCCTTTCTACGCACGCTGATCGGTGATGTGCGCACACTCGACGACAGCCGCCTCGTCACTGCCGCGTTGCTCAGCAAACGCGAGGACCGCGTCAACACGATCGACGATCCGCTGGCCGGCGACCTCGATGTGATGGCGGTGAACACCTACAACGGCTGGTATTCCGACGACCCGCTCGCCACCCTGCCCTCGCTCGAATGGCGCTCCCCGGTTCAGAAGCCGCTGATCTTCTCCGAATTCGGCGCCGGCGCGCTCGCCGGCTATCACGATGCCGCCGCCGAGCCACACAAGTTCAGCGAGGAATATCAGGCCGAATATTATCGCCAGACGCTCGCGATGGCCGCGAAGGTACCCAACCTGCGCGGAATGAGCCCCTGGATTCTCAAGGATTTCCGCTCTCCCCGCCGCCAGCACCCGGTCTATCAGCAGGGCTGGAACCGCAAGGGGCTGATCTCCGAAACCGGGCAGCGCAAGCAGGCGTTCTTCGTGCTGGCAGAGGAATATCGCCGCCGCGCCGCGTCGGAGCACTGACACGGCGGAGTGGCGTGCGCCTTATTGCAGTTGCGAATTAGTTGCAAAGATAATCTCGGCGCCACGCGATTCCCGGGTTGCGACCCTCCTATCATGGGTCTAAGCCGCCCTCGTTTTCACGGCGCCACAGCTGCGTCTGCGGCTGCTTGAACTACGCTAAGGAGATTCCATGGCCCGCAAGAAGATCGCGCTGATCGGCGCCGGCAACATCGGCGGCACGCTCGCACACCTCGCAGCACTCAAGGGCCTGGGCGACATCGTCCTGTTCGACGTCGTCGAAGGCGTGCCCCAGGGCAAGGCGCTCGACCTCAGCCAGTGCGGCCCGGTCGAAGGCTTCGACGCGAAGATTACCGGCACGAACGACTATGCCGACATCGCGGGCGCCGATGTGATCATCGTCACCGCCGGCGTCGCCCGCAAGCCGGGCATGAGCCGCGACGACCTGCTCGGCATCAATCTGAAGGTGATGAAGGCCGTCGGCGAAGGCATCGCAGCCAACGCGCCCGACGCCTTCGTGATCTGCATCACCAACCCGCTCGACGCGATGGTCTGGGCGCTGCGCGAATTCTCGGGCCTCCCGCACACCAAGGTCGTCGGCATGGCCGGCGTGCTCGATTCGGCGCGCTTCAGCCACTTCCTGGCCGAGGAGTTCCAGGTCTCGGTCAAGGAAGTGAACAGCTTCGTGCTCGGCGGCCATGGCGACACGATGGTCCCCGTCGTCGAATATTCGACGGTCGCGGGCATCCCGATCCCCGACCTCATCAAGCAGGGCCGCTCCACCAAGGAGCGCATCGACGCGATCGTCCAGCGCACCCGCTCGGGCGGCGGCGAGATCGTCGGCCTGCTCAAGACCGGCTCGGCCTTCTACGCGCCCGCGACCAGCGGCATCGCGATGGCCGAAGCCTATCTCTACGACCAGAAGCGCCTGCTGCCCTGCGCGGCGCACCTGACCGGCCAGTATGGCGTTGACGATCTGTATGTCGGCGTGCCGGTGATCATCGGCGCGAACGGCGTCGAGCAGATCGTCGAGATCGAGCTGGATGACGAGGCCAAGGCCAACCTCCAGGTCTCGGTCGATGCGGTCAAGGAACTGCTCGTCGCCTGCAAGGGCATCGACGAGAGCCTCGCCTGACCCCGCTTTTTCCTATTTTGAGGACACGAGAACCCGCATGAGCATCCTCGTCAACAAGAACACCAAGGTCATCACTCAGGGCATGACGGGTGAGACCGGGACCTTCCACACCCAGCAGGCGCTGGCGTACGGCACGCAGATGGTCGGCGGCGTCACCCCCGGCAAGGGCGGCACCGAGCATATCGGCCTCCCCGTGTTCGACACCGTCGCCGAGGCCAAGTCGAAGACCGGCGCCGACGCGTCGGTGATCTACGTGCCGCCGCCCTTCGCCGCGGATTCGATCCTTGAGGCGATCGACGCCGAGATCCCGCTGGTGGTGTGCATCACCGAGGGCATTCCGGTGCTCGACATGGTCAAGGTCAAGCGCGCGCTCTCGGGTTCGAAGACGCGGCTGATCGGCCCGAACTGCCCGGGCGTGCTCACGCCGGGCGAGTGCAAGATCGGCATCATGCCCGGCTCGATCTTCTCCAAGGGTTCGGTCGGCGTCGTGTCGCGCTCGGGCACGCTCACCTATGAGGCCGTGTTCCAGACCACCAACGCCGGCCTCGGCCAGACCACTGCGGTCGGCATCGGCGGCGACCCCGTCAACGGCACCAACTTCATCGACGTGCTCGAGATGTTCCTCGCCGACGAGGCGACTCAGTCGATCATCATGATCGGCGAGATCGGTGGCTCGGCCGAGGAAGAGGCCGCGCAGTTCCTCAAGGACGAGGCCAAGCGCGGCCGCAAGAAGCCGATGGCCGGCTTCATCGCGGGCCGTACGGCGCCTCCGGGCCGTCGCATGGGCCACGCCGGCGCGATCGTCTCGGGCGGCCAGGGCGGCGCCGAGGACAAGATCGCGGCAATGGAAGCGGCCGGAATCAAGGTCGCCGCCAGCCCGTCCGAGCTCGGCTCGACGCTGGTCGAAGTGCTCAAGGGGTAAATCGCAGAGTTCGCGCTCCTATATGGGAATATGGGAGCGCTAACAGGAACGGAATTGACCGATGGGCTATGAGGGCCTGGACTTCGACGACATCGCCGGCGGCGTGAGCCCCGCTTTCGTCGAGACTTTGTACCGCCGCTACAAGAACGACCCGGCTTCGGTCGAAGCCGGGTGGCGCCAGTGGTTCGAGGGTCTCGAAACGACGGCCTCGGGCCCGAGCTGGGCCAATCCGCGCTGGCCGCTGAGCGAGACCGACGCGCTCACCGCAGCGCTCGATCCGACCCAGATGGAGCCCGCGCCCAAGCCCGCCAAGGGCGGCGCGCCTGCGCCCAAGGCGGCGGCACCCGCCGCGTCCGAAGCCGACATCGCCCGCGCCGCGGGCGACTCGATCCGCGCGATGCTGCTCATCCGCACCTATCGCGTGCGCGGGCACCTCGCCGCCAATCTCGATCCGCTCGGCCTCAACCGCCAGGACGTGCCTGCCGACCTCACCCCCGAATATCACGGCTTCACTGCCGCTGATCTCGACCGCCCGATCTATCTCGGCGGGACGCTGGGTCTCGAGAAGGCGACCGTCCGCGAGATCGTCGACATCCTGCGCGCCAACTACTGCGGCAACGTCGGCCTCGAGTACATGCACATCGCCGATGTCGAGGAGCGCCGCTTCCTCCAGGAGCGCATGGAGGGCAAGGACAAGGAGATCCACTTCACCACCGACGGAAAGAAGGCGATCCTTTCCAAGGTCATCGAAGCCGAGCAGTGGGAGAAGTTCCTGGGCCGCAAGTACGTCGGCACCAAGCG
>DATLJJ010000208.1:0-7772 GCA_035538975.1 Sphingomonas sp.
GTCGAGGATACCGAATCCACCTATCGCTCGCCCGCGGTGCTCTACCAGGATTTCCTCGTGCGTTGCCGGATGGTGGGACTGGCGCGACCGCCGCTCGACCTGTCTGGCTTCGTCCGCCGGCTCTCGGCGGCGCGCGCGGGCATCCACGGCGATCCCGACGAAGAATGGTCGCAGGCGCTCGAGGCGGCTCGCGCATTGCCCGACGACATGCTCGGCCCCTTCCTGCTGATCGCCCGCGCCGCGCGCGAGGGCGAGCCCTGCCCGAGCGACGCCGCGATCGCGGCGACCTATGGCACCAGCTCGCTCGGTCGCGTGCGCCGGTTGCTCAGCTACATCGAGAGCCGCGAGCTGTTCGTGACGCGCGTCGACCTGGCGGGCAAGCGCTCGATCACCATACCCCGGCTGGGCTGGACCACCCAGCCCTCGGATGCGGGTTGACGGGGCTCGCCTGTCAAAATCCTCTCCGTCACCCCGGCCTTGTTCCGGGGTCTACGGGAGGCAAATCAACGGCTTGAGAGGGAAGGCTGATCTTCGTGGACCGGGGGACCCCGGCACAAGGCCCGGGTGACTGCAAAAGGGAAAGGTACCCATTCCGTTCGCCGCCTCGACGCGGAACACGGACGGCGCTAGACACCGCGCCCTATGAAGCGGCCCAAGCTATCGATCGTCGTCCCCTGCTACAACGAGGAGGGGTGCCTGGAGATGCTCCACGCGCGCGTCTCGGCGGCGGCGAGGGCGGCGGTGGGCGAGGACTATGAGATCGTCCTGATCAACGACGGCTCGCGCGACGCGAGCTGGAAGGTGATGCAGCGCCTGTCGGAAGGCGATCCGCGCTTGGTCGCGATCAACCTCTCGCGCAACCACGGGCACCAGCTCGCGCTGACGGCGGGGCTCGACCTGTGCGCGGGCGAGGAAATCCTGATCATCGACGCGGATCTGCAGGACCCGCCCGAGCTGCTGACCGACATGCGCGCGGCGATGCGCAGTCAGGGTGCCGACGTGGTCTATGCCGTGCGCCGCAAGCGCGAGGGCGAGACGATCTTCAAGAAGATCACCGCGGCGATCTTCTATCGCATGCTCGACCGGATCACCGACACGCCGATCCCGCTCGATACGGGCGACTTCCGGCTGATGACCCGGCGGGCGCTTGACGCCTTCCTGTCGCTTCCCGAACAGGCACGCTTCATCCGCGGCATGGTCGCCTGGGTGGGCTTCAAGCAGGTGCCCTTCCCCTATGACCGGCACGAGCGCCACGCGGGCGAGACCAAATACCCGCTGGGCAAGATGATCCGCTTCGCATTGGACGCGATCACCGGCTTCTCGACCGCGCCGCTCCGCTTCGCCAGCCATGTCGGGCTGCTGCTCACCGGCGCCTCGGCACTGCTGGTGCTCTACATCGTCGGCGGCTGGCTGATCGGCCGGGCGATTCCTGGCTGGACCTCGCTGATGCTGGTGGTCGTGGTGCTGGGCGCGGTGCAGATGTTCGTGCTCGGCATGATCGGCGAATATCTCGGGCGGCTCTATGTCGAGTCCAAGCGGCGCCCGCTCTACCTGGTCGCCGATGTGGCGGGCCCGGTGAAGGGGCATGCCTCGCTGGGCTATCGCTCCGAGGATTCGGGCGAAGTCAGCGTCTCGCCCCAGACCTTCCGGCACGAGGTGGCGGAGGGCTGAAGGCCTTCTGCCACCGCGCGAAGGAACTTACGGCAGCAGGAGTCCGGCCAGCGCGGCGCTCATCAGGTTCGCGAGGCTGCCGGCGATCAGCGCACGGATGCCGAGCTTTGCGATCATCGGGCGCTGGTTGGGGGCAAGGCTGCCGGTCGCGGCCATCTGGATCGCGATCGAGCTGAAATTGGCGAAGCCGCACAGCGCGAAAGTGACGATCGCCACGGTGCGGGGAGCGAGGTCGGTCATCTTCCCCAGCTCGATGAAGGCAACGAATTCGTTGAGCACCATCTTGGTGCCGAACAGGCCGCCCGCCTCGATCGCCTCGCGCCACGGGATGCCGAGCAGGTACATGACCGGCGCGAAGAGCGTGCCGATGATCTTCTGAAAGCTCAGGTCGGCGAACCACTGCGCCCAGGCGGCATGCCCGCTGAGTCCGTAGATCCAGTTGCCGACGCCGCCGAGCAGCCCGTTGGCGAGCGCGACGAGCGCGACGAAGGCGAGCACCATCGCACCCACCGCGACTGCGATCTTGACGCCCGTCGAGGCGCCGGTGGCCGCGGCCATGATCAGATTGGCGGCGCGCTCTTCCTCAAGGTCGTGCTCGGCGATCTTGATCGCTTCCTCCTCGGCATCGTCGCCGAGCGGCAGGTCGCCTTCCTTGGGCGCGAGCTCGTCGGGCATGATGATCTTGGCCATCAGCAGTCCGCCCGGCGCTGCCATGAACGAGGCCGCGAGCAGATAGGGGAGCGAGGCCGGGCCGAGCAGGCTGGCATAGGCCGCGAGGATCGTCCCCGCGACGCCGGCCATGCCGACGCTCATCACCGCGAAGAGCTGCGAGGGGGTGAGCCGCGCGAGATAGGGGCGGATCACCAGCGGCGATTCGCTCTGGCCGACGAAGATGTTCGCGGCTGCGCACAGCGATTCGACCTTGGTCGTGCCCACGACTTTCTCGATGCCGCCACCGATCCAGCGGATCACGAACTGCATCACGCCGAGGTGGTAGAGGATCGACACCAGCGCCGCGAAGAAGATGATCACCGGCAGCGCGGCGATGGCGAAGCTCTGACCGCCGAGCTCGGGCTTTGCGAGCGGGCCGAAGAGGAAGCTGGTGCCGGCGCCGGCATAGCCGAGCAGCGCCGAGACGCCGTTCGACAGGCCGTGGAGCGCAGCCTGCCCCCACGCAGTGCGCAGCACGAGCAGCGCGATGCCCGCCTGGAGCGCGAAGGCGGCACCCACCACGCGCAGCCGGATCGCGCGCTTGTTGTTCGAAAGCAGGAAGGCGATGCCCAGGATCGCCAGGATACCCAGAATGCCGATGGGAAAGTGAGTCATCCGCTTTCAGTCGCGCCCCAAAAGCCGGACTCTCTTCCGGCGAAAGGCGGGACCATTACACGCTGCTCCGAATCGCGCCAGCGCAGGATTCACCCGGAGGCTCGGGGCCTTGTATCTCCAATGGCTTTGCCGCTAGCGTCCGGCGATGGAAACCCGGCCCCAGATCACGCGATCGCTCTTCTTCCTCTCGATCTTCTACGGCGGCATGGTCTGCATCGCGGGCGTGCTCGGCAACAAGCAGGTGTCGCTCGGCCCGGTGTCGCAGATCGGCGTCTGGGCGGGCGTGGGCCCGCTGGCGGTCGAGGCGGGGATCTTCGCCTTCCTGCTGCTCGTCGCGGTGTCGAGCGCGGTGGCCGAACTCCACGGACGCGCGATCGCGAACCGGCTGGTCCAGTTCGGCTTCGTCCCGCTGATCGTCTCGATGGTGCTGTCGTGGCTCGTCTGGATGCTGCCGGCGTCGCCCGAGATGCAGCCGCAATATCGCGACGCGATCCAGCTCGTCCTCGGGACGACCTGGCGGATCTGGGGTGCGGGCATCGTCGCCTATGGCGTGTCGCAGACGCTCAACGTCACCATCTTCAGCGCGATGAAATCGGGCGAGGGCAGGCTGCTGTGGCTGCGCGCCGGCGTGGCGGGCGTGCTGAGCCAGATCGTCGACACGCTGATCTTCGTGACGCTGGCCTTCCTCGGCGAGTTTCCGATCGGACCGCTGCTGGTCGGGCAGATGCTCGCCAAGGTCGTCTTGAGCGCCGTGCTGGTGCCGCTGCTTATCTACCTGTTCGTGGCGCTCGGCCGCGCGCTCGACCAGCGTCGCGCGCTTTGACCCCCGGGCTCGCGCTGGCGGCGACTTTGCCCTAAAGGCGCGCGCATGACCGACAACGCACCCGATCCGGCGATGCTCGCCAAGGCCGAAACGCTCGTCGAGGCGCTGCCCTATCTGCAGCGCTACGCCGGGGCGACCTTCGTCGTGAAATATGGCGGCCATGCCATGGGCGACCCCGAACTCGCGCGCGATTTCGCCGAGGATGTGGTGCTGCTCCAGGCGGTGGGTATCAACCCGATCGTAGTCCACGGCGGTGGGCCGCAGATCGGGGCGATGCTCAAGCGGCTGGGAGTCGAATCGCAGTTCGTGGGGGGCTTGCGCGTCACCGACGCCGAGACCGCGCGGATTGCCGAGATGGTCCTGGCGGGTTCGATCAACAAGGAGATCGTCGGCTGGATCGGCCAGGCCGGCGGCAAGGCCGTGGGGATCTCGGGCAAGGATTCGGGGCTGGTGACCGCCGAGAAGGTGCAGGGCCGCGACGCCGATCCGCTGCAGGGGATCGAGCGCCACGTCGACCTGGGCTTCGTCGGCGACCCGGTGGCAGTCGATCCGTCGCTGCTCAAGTCGCTCGCGGCGCAGGGCTTCATCCCGGTCGTCGCGCCGATCGCGATGGGCGCGGACGGGCACACCTACAACATCAACGCCGACACGATGGCGGGGGCGATCGCCGGGGCGATGGACGCCAAGCGCTTCTTCCTGCTGACCGACGTGCCCGGCGTGCTCGACAAGGCCGGCGAGCTGATGACCGACCTCGACCCAGCGCGTATCGCCGCGCTCAAGGCCGACGGCACCATCTCGGGGGGCATGATCCCCAAGGTGGAGACCTGCGTCTCCGCGGTCCAGGCGGGGGTCGACGCCGCGGTGATCCTCGACGGGCGCGTGCCGCACGCGATGCTGCTCGAGATCTTCACGCGCCGGGGCGCAGGCACGCTGGTCCACGCGTGAAGCGCGCGCTATCTAGGCGACAACATCCTTCTTCGGAGAACCGGGTTTGATCCTGATCCTCGACATCCTCCAGGTCCTGCTCAACGTCATCTGGTGGATCATCATCGTGCAGGCGATCATGTCGTGGCTGATCGCGTTCAACGTGATCAACACCTACAACGAGTTCGTCGGCTCCGTCTGGCGCGCGCTCAAGGTGATCACCGATCCGCTCTACCGCCCGATCCGGCGCGTGCTGCCCGATTTCGGCGGGCTGGACCTGTCGCCGATGGTCGTGCTGGTGATCCTGCTGGTGATCCAGCAGGCGGTGATGCCGGCGCTCTACCGCGCCGCCATCGGCGGGCCGATCTGAGCCGAACCGGCGCCGCCTGGACGGCGCGCGAGGACGGGATCGAGATCGCCGTCCGCGTGACGCCGCGGGCTTCGCGCGACGCGCTTCTTGCCGGGACGGCGGAGCATTTCGCTGCGCGGCTCGCCGCGCCGCCCGTGGAGGGCGCGGCCAATGCGGCGCTGGTCGCGCTGATCGCGAAGCAGTTCGGCGTGGGCAAGCGTGCAGTGACCTTCGTCTCGGGTGAGACTGCGCGGCTCAAGCGGCTGCGGATCGCGGGCGAAACGACGAAGCTGGCAGAGATCGCCGCCAGCCTTTATGGGGACCGGCCATGAGCGCGGCACTGATCGACGGCAAGGCATTTGCAGCGGGGCTGAGGGCCCGGGTGGCGGAGGGCGTGGCCGCCTTCCGCGCGTTGGCGGGGCGCGCGCCCGGCCTTGCGGTGGTGCTGATCGGCGAGGACCCGGCGTCCGCCGTCTATGTACGCAACAAGGGCAAGGCGACCGTCGCGGCCGGGATGGAGAGCTTCGAGCATCGCCTCTCGGCCGATGTCGACCAGGCGACGCTGATCGCGCTGGTCGACAGGCTCAATGCCGATCCGGCGGTGGACGGCATCCTGGTCCAGCTGCCGCTCCCCGCGCACCTCGATGCGCAGGAAGTGCTTCTCAGGATCGATCCCGACAAGGACGTGGACGGCTTCCACCCGGTCAATGCGGGCCGGCTGGCGACCGGGCTCCCCGGCTTCGTTCCCTGCACGCCGCTCGGCTGCCTGATGCTGCTCGAGGACCGGCTGGGCGATCTTTCGGGGCTCGACGCCGTGGTGATCGGTCGCTCCAACATCGTCGGCAAGCCGATGGCGGCGCTGCTGACGGGCAAGAACTGCACGGTCACGGTGGCGCATTCGCGCACGCGCAACCTGCCGCATTATCTGCTCCACGCCGATATCGTCGTGGCGGCTGTGGGGCGGCCCGGGTTCGTCAAAGGCGAATGGCTCAAGCCCGGTGCGACGGTGATCGACGTGGGAATCAACCGCACCGCGGACGGACTGGTCGGCGACGTCGATTTCGACGGCGCGGCATCGGTCGCAGGCGCGGTCACCCCGGTCCCGGGCGGCGTCGGGCCGATGACGATCGCCTGCCTGCTGCGAAACACGCTCGTCGCGGCGCACCGGCGCGAAGAGCTGGCGCTGGACGAAGACGCGCTTTGATCGAGCTCTTCGTCTCCGCCTTCGTCACCTTCTTCGTGGTGATCGATCCGCCCGGCTGCGCGCCGATCTTCGCGGGGCTGACCAGCGGCACCAGCGCGGCGCATCGCCGGGCGATGGCGGTGCGCGCGGTGATGGTCGCCGCCGCGATCCTGCTGGGCTTCGCGCTGTTCGGCGAGGCGCTGCTGCGAGCGCTGGGGATCAGCCTCAATGCGTTCCGTATCGCCGGCGGCATCATGCTTTTCCTGATCGCGCTCGAGATGGTGTTCGAGCGCCGCACCGAGCGGCGCGAGGACCGGGCCGAGAAGGTGAAGGCCGCCGAGCCGGCCGACATTTCGATCTTCCCCATGGCGATGCCGATGATCGCCGGTCCGGGCTCGATCGCGTCGGTGATGCTGCTGATGTCGCAGAACGACGGATCGGAACGCTCGCTGGTGGTCCTTGCCGCGATGTTCGCGATCCTCGCGCTCACGCTGGTTGCGCTGCTCGCCGCCGGGCCGCTGATGCGGCTGGTCGGGGCCAAGATCGAAGCCGTGGTGTCACGGCTGCTCGGCGTCCTGCTCGGCGCGCTTGCGGTCCAGTTCGTGATCGACGGGATCAGGGGTTCGCTGGTGGCCGGGCGGGCGCTCGCCGGGCAGTGACCGGCGCGTCGGGCAAGTCGTAGCGAATCCGCCACAGCCGGAACGGCGAGTTACGCGGCAGCGTGACGGGTTCGAGCCATGTGGGTACCCGCCCGCGGTGCAGCTGTGCGTAGAAGCCGTTGGGGCTGCGCGACCGATAGACGGTGGTCTCGGCCATGTTCGGGCAGATCAGCAGATAGGCAGCCTTGTGGCGCGCGGCGATCGCGCGGAAGCCGCTCGCCGGCCCGGTGAAGGCGTGGTGCACCGCGAGGATCGCGTCGCCGTTGCGATGATAGGGCCCAGCAACGGCGTCGTGGTGCGTGATCGTGATCAGCCGCGGGCCCATATCCACATGCGTGAAGAGGATCGCACGCGGCACCGCGTTGAGAGGCAGCAGCGAGCTCATCCGCGCGCAGGCGGCATTGGCCTGGGCGACCCGGTTGGGCCCGCCGTTGCCACCGCTGCGCTTTTCGCCGGGCAACCAGGGTAGCAGCAGGCCCGCAAAGAGGCCCGAGAGGATCAGGAAGGCCGCAACCGAGCCGACCACGCGCACCAGCAGCGAAGAGCGCGAGAGGAACCAGGGTACCACAAGCCAGAGCAGCGCGACCGATCCCGGTACGCTCAGCATCTGCGCGGCGGGGCCGGCGCGCACCTGCCAGAGCAGCATCGCGCCGGCGAAGGCAGTGAACAGCGCGATCGCGACCCAGGCGACTGCCGCTGCGCTGCGCCGCGCGCGCCACGCCGCGACGCACGCGCCGATCAGCCCGATCGCCGGGAGCACCGCGAGCGGAAAGCCGGTCTTGAACGGATGGCGATAGATCGGCCGCGCCTCGCGGACATTGTTGAGCCAGGTTCGCG
>DATLJJ010000209.1:0-6449 GCA_035538975.1 Sphingomonas sp.
ACTTTCTGGGACTATTTCCGGAACGCCTGGGCGCGCGACGCGGGGCTCCGCATCGACCATCTGCTGCTCAACCCGCCCGCGGCGGAGCGCCTGCGCGCGGCCGAGGTCGATCGCTTCGTGCGTGGCTGGGAAAAGACCAGCGACCATGCGCCGGTGTGGGTGGAGCTGGAGTGATTCACGACGGCTATTGCAAAGTAGGATTTCGAGATGTTCTGTAAATGTTCCGCAGAATCGGCGGAATCAGGAGACTCTCGAATGGCATCTATATCGGTTCTGGATTTTATCCCCGCTGCGCTCGTGCCGGACATCAGGAGCGGTACTTCGACCGTGGACGTCAGCATCTACTTCCAGCAGGCAGCGGTCGCTGCGAACAACAACCAGACGAATGGCGCGGGGCCGGGCGGCACCGTGTTCGTGCCCACTGGTCTGTACCGTGTCGATCAGGTCGGTATCCGCGACACGGTTTTCGTTGGAGAAGGGAATGGCACGATCATCCGCGCGCTGACCGCGGGCTCCGATGAACAGTTCATGTTCGACGCGATGCTCGATCGTGACGGCACCACTCCGAACACCGCCGGGGGAGGCTGGTGCCGCAATATGGTGATCGATGCCAATGGGCTCGGGCGTTCATGCCTGCGGACCTACGGTGGGGGCGTCGATGCGCACGACCTCAAGCTGCTGAAGGGCGGCTACGGGCTTTCGGCGGGACTTCCGATCTGGGCCCGGTTCTCGAACATCTATGCGAACGCCTGCGGCACCGGCTTTCACACATTTCACGCCGTCCCGGGTGACACCGGTACGTCCACGCTATTCTCGAGCTGCTGGGCTGATAGCTGCACTGAATACGGCTTCCAGATCCTCCAGCTGACCTATTCGAACTTCGTGAACTGCGTTGCGCAGAATTCGGGTCAAGTGAATTTCCGCATCGGCGATCCGGATACGAATGGCGTCGTGGTCCATTCGCTCCAGTTCATCGGCTGCGCGACGGAGGGCCCTGGCGTTCCCTTTGAGCTGCATCGGGCTCGAAACTTTTCGCTGATCTCGCCCAGGATCATCATGCCGGCGTCCACGATCGTAGACCTGGTGCTGCTCGACGACGCACAGGGCACGATCGCGGAATATTCGACTCCAGGCGTGGCGCCGGGCCAGCGTCATCTGAACGTCGTCAACCATGCAGCAGGCCAGGCTTCGATCCTGGTCCTCAACAGTGCGATCACCTATGCCCCCGGTATCGAGCCCTATCTTACCATTGTGGGGCCGACGAGCCGCTTCAAGGACCTGATGACCGATGGAATCCGGTGGCACGGGCCTCTGCCGGCCGAGGAGTTCAGTTCGGCAGTGGCGCCAATCGACGGCTATACGGGGCTTACGCTTACATCGGACGGACAGCGCGTCGCCGCCTTCCGCCGCATCGGCACGCCGATCTTCCGCACGAATGGCTCAATCATCGATCCCTCGAACTCCCTCACCCCAGGCGAAGTATCTTTCTGGATCGCGGGAACGACCCTGTCCTTCGCTGGCAAGGACGAGAATAACGTGCTGCGTACCTTCGAGCTCACTGCAATTCCCTGAGCCCGCGGTCCGCAGGTGCCGGTACGTGCGGGTCACACCCGCACGTACCGGAAATACCACACCTCGTGCCCCTGCCGTCGCGCCTTGCGCTCATAGCGGGTCTCGGGCCAATCGGCGGGGCGCGTGAGGAAGTCCGCGGCGCTTTTCGCCTGCCATTCGAAGTCGCGGCGCTGCGCCATCACCATCATCGACCAGCGACAATAGGTGGGATCGTCGGTGCCCAGCCGGAACTCGCAGCCCGGCTTGAGCTTGGCCGCGATCAGGTCGAGCGGGCCATGGTTCATCATCCGCCGCTTGGCGTGGCGCGCCTTGGGCCAGGGATCGGGGTGGAGCAGATAGACGCGCTCGAGGCTCGCGTCGGGGAGCCGCTCGACCACGTCCAGCGCGTCGCCCATGTGGAGGCGGACGTTCGCCAGCTCGCCGTCGCGGATGTGGTTGAGCGCACCCACCACGCCGTTCAGGAACGGCTCGCAACCGATGAAGCCGTGCTCCGGTCGCATCGCCGCCTGACCCGCCAGATGCTCGCCCGCGCCGAAGCCGATCTCGAGCTCGAGCGGACGTCCTTGTCCCTCGGCGTCGCCGAACAGTGTCTGCGCATCGAGCGGTCCGCTCTCGGGCACGCTCACGCGCGGCAGCATTTCCTCGACCAGCGCGGCCTGGCCCTGGCGCAGCTTGTGGCCCTTGGCGCGGCCATAGAGGCGGCGGATGGTGGTGGGGTCGCCGGGTTTGTCAGTCATGGCGCGGCGGACTAGGCGCACGCCGGTTCGAGGGCAAGTCGCCGCTACTGCTTCGGCTTCCCCGCGCTCGTCACTTCGGCACCGTTATGTTGATGTTCTTGCCCCCGCGCGCGCTGCTCGAAACGGGGCGGTTCTTCATCACTGCCTCGAAGGCGGCGTCGGGGCGCGGCAGCTTGTCGAAGGTCGGATAGACCAGCGTACGGTCGAGGTCCTGCAGGCTGAGCTGATAGGGCGCCACCTTCTTGTCGATCGCGATGCCGCGGTTGATCGTGATCGCGCGTCCCGCGTCCCCCAGCGCCATCACATAGCCGTCGGTCGAATCGGCGCCACGATAGACACCGAACCGCTGGTTGGCGTCGCCTTCGCGGCACCAGCTGACGGGCGTGGCTCCCTGCGGGGCTTCCCTGGCCTTGCCGGCCGCAACGCCCGCGATCATTGCGCCCAGCAACGCGTCGGTCATGTCCGGCTGGTTGAGCTTCGCGTCGCGCGCATAGGTCAGCGGCGTGGCACAGGCGAGGATCGGCGCCGCGGCTGCGCTCTCGGCCGCGCCCTCGGGCCAGCCGAGCCCGGCGATCACCTCGCTCAGCTTGGCGTCCAGTGCTGCGGCATCGAGCTGCTGCGAGCTGATCCGGATCGCGACCAGCCATTCGCCAAGCGGCATCATGGCGACTGCCGTCGCCTTGTAGGCGCCCCCGGCCGGCACATAGACGCGCCGCAGCGCACTCGCCGCGCTGCCGCGCGGGGGTGCGAAGGCGCGTGCCGGGCCTTGCGGAGCGGCGTTGCGGAACAGCTCGCGCGTCAGGATCTGCGTTTCGGCGCGCTCGAACCAGATCGCTGCTCCGCCAACGGCAGGACGAAAGAGATAGACCGTCACTCCGGTCGGATCGTTCTCGCCATATTGGACCATGACGTCGAGCTCGCTCGCGCTGCTGTCGCGAATCTCGCCGCGCGGCAGGCCCGCGAGCGTCGAGCGCAGCACCACGCCGGTCTGCGCGTGTTTCCAGCTGGAATTGGCCGGAACGGTGATCGCAGTCTGGGCAGCGGCGGGCGATACCGCCGCGAACGACAGCACGGCGGCGGCAAGGATCGGCTTGAGCATGGCATTCCCCCCTTGGGGCGAAGGCTAGGCGCAGCCGGTGCAAATGCAAGCCAACAAAAAAAGGCCGGAGGATTGCTCCCCCGGCCCCTTTTTACTTGCGTCGATCTGCCTCAGGCCAGCGCGGCCTTCAGGTCCTCGACCAGGTCGGTGCGCTCCCAGGGGAAGAAATCGCCCTCAGGCTTGCGGCCGAAGTGGCCATAAGCGGCGGTCTTGCCATAGATCGGCTTGTTGAGGCTCAGGTGCGTACGGATGCCGCGCGGGGTCAAGCCGCCCAGCTTCTCGATGCCCTGGATCGCCGCTTCGATCTTGTCGTCGCCGACGCTGCCGGTGCCGTGCGTGTCGACATAGAGCGACAGCGGCTTGGAGACGCCGATCGCGTACGCCAGCTGGATCGTGCAGCGCTTGGCGAGGCCGGCCGCGACGATGTTCTTGGCGAGATAGCGCGTGATGTATGCCGCCGAACGGTCGACCTTGGTCGGGTCCTTGCCCGAGAAGGCACCGCCGCCGTGCGGGCTCGCGCCGCCATAGGTGTCGACGATGATCTTGCGGCCGGTGAGGCCGGCGTCGCCGTCGGGACCGCCGATCTCGAACGAGCCGGTCGGGTTGATGTGGTACTCGGTCGCGTCCGAGAGCAGGTTCGCCGGCAGCACGTCGGCGACGACCTTCTTCACATAATTGTGAAGCTCGGCTTCCTTGTCGCCCGTGTCATAGCCCGGCGCATGCTGGGTCGAGACGACGATGGCGGTCGCGGCCACCGGCTTGCCGTTCTCGAACTTGAGCGTGACCTGGCTCTTCGCGTCGGGCTCGAGGAACGGCGCCGTGCCCGAATGGCGGTCGGCGGCCATGCGCTCGAGGATCTTGTGGCTGTAGTCGAGCGTCGCCGGCATCAGGTCCGGAGTCTCGTCGCAGGCGAAGCCGAACATGATGCCCTGGTCGCCGGCGCCTTCGTCCTTGTTGCCCGCCGCATCCACGCCCTGCGCGATGTGCGCCGACTGCGGGTGCAGGTTGTTCTCGAAGCGCAGCGTCTCCCAGTGGAAGCCCGACTGCTCATAGCCGATGCGCTTCACGGTCTCGCGGACAGTCTTCTCGACTTCGTCCTGCACGCCCGGGGCCCAGTTGCCCGCTTCGTCCATGATGCCCTTGCCGCGGATCTCGCCGGCGAGGACCACGAGCTGGGTGGTGGTGAGCGTCTCGCACGCGATGCGCGCTTCGGGGTCCTTCGACAGGAACAGGTCGACGATGGCGTCGGAAATCTGGTCGGCGACCTTGTCGGGATGGCCTTCCGAGACCGATTCGGACGTGAAGAGATAGTTGGAACGCATGGAAATCCTCTTGTCAGGGAAGGGAAGCCGGGCCGTTGCCATGCCCATATAAAGCTTTCCTTATATCAGGCCCCTAGCGGGCGAAGCGCCGGTTGGCAATCGCCAAGACGAGCAACAGCCCCGCCACGAGGAACGCCAGCCAGTTGCCGAGCCGAGCGAACAGCGTGGGCGGCAGCGGCCGGGGCAGGGGCAGATCGAGCGCGCCGGCCTGCCCGTGCGGGATCGAACCGAGGATGCGGCCGCGCGCGTCGATCACTGCGGAGATGCCCGTGGGCGTGGCGCGCAGGATCGGCAATCCTTCCTCGATCGCGCGCATCCGTGCCTGCGCCAGATGCTGCGGCGGGCCCCAGCGGCCAAACCACGCGTCGTTCGACGGATTGAAAATGAAGTCGGGGCGGTTGGCCCGATCCACCGTCTCGCCCGAGAAGATGATTTCGTAGCAGACCTGCACGCCCGCCCTGCCGAAACCAGCAACGTCGAGCGTGCGCGGACCGGGGCCAGGCACGAAGTCGACGTCGCCCATCACCAGCCGCGCGAGGCCCAGCGGCGCCAGTATCGTGCGCATCGGCAGATATTCGCCATAGGGGACGAGGTGCGCCTTGTCGTAGCGCGGCCCGAGCGTGCCGCTGCTGTCGAGCGTCCACACCGAATTGCCGGCGCCGACCAGCTTCCACTGGAGCAGCGGGCTGCCGGGTTCGACCTTGGGATCCTGCGGCGGCTCCTCGGCGAAGAGCAGTGCGTTGCCGCTCACCAGCGCCTTGTCCGCCGGGCCGAGCACCGCGGCGATGCGCGCGCGGGTGATGCGCGAGTCGCCGTTGAAATAATATTGGCCGGGATAGCCGTCCTCGAGCAGCTGGTTGACCATGCCCTCCGGCCACACCAGCAGGCGCGGCGCCGGGCCGGGCGTGCCGCTCAGCGCGATCAGCCTGGCCAGGGTGCGCTCGGGATAGTCGGGCGCCCCGACATTCTCCTGGCCGATGTTGGGCTGGACCACGACGACCTTGCGGGCATCGGGGGCGGGCGGTTCGGGCGCTACGGCGCCGGCGACGAGCGCGAGCACGACTACCGCGGCACTCGCCAGCAGCGGGCGGAAGTCGCGCCGGGCCGCGAGGAAGAGCGTGCCCGCCACCAGCACGACCAGTCCTGACAGCGCATAGGTGCCGATCCAGCTGCCGAGCTGCGCGACAGGCGTGAGCAGCCAGATCGCGCCGAGCGGATTCCACGGATATCCGGTGAAGAGCACACCGCGCAGATATTCGGTGATGATCCAGGCCGCCGATCCCGCGAGGACATAGCCCAGGTCGGCGGGTCGCCGCTTGCCGTGATGGGCGAAGCGCCACGCGAGCCCCATCGCCATCGCGGGATACACGGCCAAATACAGCGACAGCAGCACCACGGCGAAATAGCCGAGCACAGGAGGCATCTTGTCCTGATAGTCGAAGGCGTGCTGGATCCAGTTGTTGCCCACGGTGAAATGGCCGACGCCGAACACCCATCCGCGCAGCAGCGCCGAACGGAGCGTAGGGGCTGCATGGGTGATCCAGAGCAGCAGCGCGATACAGGCCAAAGTGACCGGCCACCAATCGAGCGGGGCGAAACCGGTGGCGGAGACAAGGCCGGCGATCAGGGCGACGAGCAGCGGGTATCGGAGCATCGCGCAGGGGCTTAACCGATCCGCGGGCGCAGGGGGAGGGGCTGCGCGATGCTCCGCCCCTACGC
>DATLJJ010000210.1:0-4811 GCA_035538975.1 Sphingomonas sp.
GGTCGTGTCCGCGAGCTCAGTATGTAGGTGTCGGGGTGCAGCTCGTACGGCCCGAGCAGGTTGCGCGAGCGCGCCATCGTCACGGCATGGTTCCAGCCGGTGCCGCCCTCCGCCACGAGCAGATAATAGCAGCCGTCGCGCTTGTAGAGGTGCGGCGCCTCGGTCAGGCCCAGCGCAGTGCCGGGGAAGATCATGTGCCGCTCGCCGATCAGCCGCCCCTCGTCGGGCGAATATTCCTGCAGCACGATGCCCGCGAAGCGATTGCGGCCCGGCCGGTGGTCCCACAGCTGGTTGAGGACATATTTGCGCCCGTCGTCGTCATGGAAGATCGAGGGGTCGAAGCCGCTCGAATTGGCGTGCACCGGGTCCGACCAGTCGCCGTCGATCGTGTCGCAGGTGACGATGTAATTGTGGAAGTCGCGGAGACTCGCCCCCGACGCGCCGCCGACGGTGGTGCGGCCGTAGCGCTTCACATCGGTGTAGATCAGCCAGAAACGCTCGCCGTCGTGAGTCAGGTCGGGTGCCCAGACGCCGCAGCTGTCGGGATCGCCGCGCATGTCGAGCTGGCTCGCGCGGACCAGCGGACGCGAGACCAGCCGCCAGTTGGCGAGGTCGCGCGAATGGTGGATCTGCACGCCCGGAAACCATTCGAAGGTCGAGGTCGCGATGTAATAGTCATCGCCCACCCGGCAGATCGACGGATCGGGATTGAAGCCGGGCAGGATGGGATTGCGGATCATTGGGGCCGGTTCCTCCGGGCACGGATTTCGATGACGATGCCGAGCAGCGCGAGCGCGACGCCGAAGCCCCAGATGCCGCGCATTGCGATCGGCACGTCGCAGGCACTGAACGCAGTGAAGGCGCCGCACGCGGTCGGGGCGAGCCCGCTCGCATAGAAGAGCGTGAGCCCCGCCGACAGGATCAGCCCCAGCACGATCGGGATCCACCCGCTCTCGCGCCCCTGGTCCTCGCCCGGCTTGCGCACCAGCGTCCAGAGCAGCGCCGCGGCGATCAGGTCGAGCACGCCAAGCGCAACGAAGAAGGGCGTGTAGCCGATGCGGGCGACCAGCGCGCCGATCAGCAGCGTGAAGATCAGCACGCCCAGGTTCGCCATCGTCCCCGCCATGCCGGCGACCGTGCCGACCTCGTTCTTGCGGAACAGGTCGCTCGCCATGGTGATGGCAGTCACCGACAGCGCCTGGTGCGCGAAAGCGCCGACGCTGAGCAGCGCCACCGCCGCACTCGCGCTGGGCACGCGGCCGACGAAGATCATGCTGGTCATCAGCAGCGCGCCGAAGGTGAAGGTGCAGCGTCGCGCATCGATCAGCGCAATGCCGCGCCGCTCGAGCCAGAGCACCAGCGCGGGGCCGAACAGGCAACCGAGATCGGCGGCGACGAAGGGCAGGACGACGGCGATCGCCAGCTCGCCCAGCGCGAAGCCGCGGACTTCGCTCAGATAGAGCGGCAGCCAGAAGGTCAGCGTCGCCCAGGTCGGATCGGCGAGGAAGCGCGGGAGGGCGATGCCCCAGAAGTTGCGGCGCCCGAGCAGCGACAGCACCGGCGGCCTGGCGTCTTCCGATGCCTGGACGTGCGCTTCCTGCCCCGAACGGATCAGCGTGCGCTCCTCTTCGGAAATCGCGCCATGCGTCTCGGGCGTGCGATACCAGAGCAGCCACAGCACCACCCACAGCAGCGCGAGGGCGCCCGCGACGTAGAAGGCCGCGCGCCAGTTCCACCAGGCGATGGCGATCGCCACCAATGGCCCGGCGATCGCGATGCCCGCGGATGCGCCGAGATTGTAGATGCCGCCGGCGAGCCCGCGTTCCTTCGCGGGGAACCATTCCGACACGACCTTGAGCCCCGCAGTGTGCGACGTGCCCTCGGCAAAGCCCAGCCCCGCGCGCAACGCCGCGAGGCCCTGCCAGCTCGCCACCCAGCCGTGCGCGAAGGTGATGAGCCCCCAGGCCGTGGCGAAGACCGCCATGCCGGTGCGCAGCCCGATCCGATCGAGGATATAGCCGACCACCGGCTGGAGCATGATGAATGCCTGAAAGACGCCGGTGACCCAGCTATACTGTTCCTTGGTCATCGGCACATCGGCCTGGAAGGCGTCGGTGGCAACGACCACGCCCAGCGTCTGGCGCACCAGATAATTGATGATCGTGCCGAGCATCACGATCGCGATGATCCACCAGCGCAGTGCGCGGGTGCGTTGCCAGAAGCCCATCCGCTCTCCCCTGCGCCCGTCCTCGACGCTGTTAGCGTTAACGGTGCCGCCTGGCGCGCGCGAGGGCAAGGTCTTTTGCTTTGAGCGCAAGCCGCGGGATGTGAGGGCGATGCGGCGGGGCTATATCGATGGCATGACGAACGAGCAGCACATCAGCGACGAAACCGCCTGGGCCGCCTTCGAGGCCCGCGACCGCGCCTATGACGGGCGCGTGGTGGGCGCCGTCACCACGACGGGCATCTATTGCAAGCCGAGCTGCCCCGCACGGCGGCCGAAGCGCGAGCATGTGCTCTTCTTTCCCGATACGGCGGCCGCACGCGCGGCGGGCTATCGCGCCTGCATGCGCTGCAAGCCCGACGAAGTCGGCCGCGACCGGGTGGCAGTGGCCGAGGCAGTGACGCTGATCGAGGCGGCGGAGGAGCCGCTGGGGCTCGACGAGCTCGCTGCGCGCGTCGGCTATGCGCCGCATCATTTCCATCGGCTGTTCAAGCGCGCCACGGGCGTGACGCCGGCCGCCTACGCCCGGGGGCTGCGCGCGCGCCGCGCCGCTGCCGCGCTGACCGAGGAGGAAACCGTGACCGAAGCCATTTACGAGGCGGGCTATTCGGCCCCCAGCCGCTTCTATGAGACCGCCAATGCGCGGCTCGGCATGACGCCCAGCGCCTGGAAGCGCGGCGGAGCGGGCGTGACGATCCGCTGGACGGTCGCTCGGACCAGCCTCGGCCCGCTGCTGATCGCGGCGACCGACAAGGGCATCTGCCGCGTCGCCTTCGACGAGGATTCGCTCGAGTTGGCGCAACGCTTTCCCGCTGCCGAGATCGTACAGGGCGGCGCGGCGCTGGAGAGTCTCGCGGAGCGCGTCGTGGCCGAAGTCGAGACGCCGGGACGCGATGCGGACCTGCCGCTCGACGTGCAGGGCACGGCCTTCCAGGAGGCGGTGTGGCAGGCGCTCCGCGCGATTCCGGCGGGTGAGACGCGCAGCTATGCCCAGCTCGCCGCCGAAGTGGGTCATCCCCGGGCGGTCCGGGCCGCTGGCACGGCGTGTGGGGCCAACCATGTCGCCGTGCTGATCCCCTGCCACCGCGCCCAGCGCGCCGACGGCAGCATGGGCGGCTATGCCTATGGCATCGATCGCAAGCGCGTGCTGCGCCGGCGCGAGGGAGTGGAAGAATGAGCTTCGTGATTCAGGGCCTCGACCCCGCACCCTTCCGGCGCCTCTACGGCGCATCCGATGAAGCGCTCGCGGCCGAGCAGGTGATGCGCGTCACCGCCGATTCCAGGCCGGGCTTTCCGTGCCGGGTGACGCTGGCGGATGCCGAGCCCGGAGAAGTGCTATTGCTTCTCAATTACGAGCACCTGCCCGTCGCCAACCCGTATCGTTCGCGCCATGCGATCTTCGTGCGGGAGGGTGCCGAGACGCCAGCGCGGTTTAAGGACGAAGCACCGGAGACGCTGACGTCTCGACTCCTGTCGGTACGAGCCTTTGATTGTGACAGTTTGATGACAAATGCTGATGTAATCGACGGAAAAGCGCTGGTGCCGCTGATCGAGCGGTTTTTCGACGATCCTTCGGTCGAATATCTGCACATCCACAACGCCAGGCGCGGCTGCTTCGCGGCGCGGGTGGATCGGGGATAGGACGGGACTCCGGGCGGCGCTTGCAAAATAGGATTTCATTTGCTCCGCTCTTTCCCGTCGGCATGCGCCGGCCGCTCTTTCTAAGCGCCGCAAAAACCGATTTCGCACGCAATAATGTTACGAGATGCGCGCGATTCCGCGAAACTTGGTCAACTTTCAGTGCGCCGCTGCATCCCGCGCGTCGGGTGCGGTCGCGGCGCCAGCGGGCTTGCAGCTATAGACCAGCTTCTCGTTGTACACCGTCGGCAGTGCGGCACGGAGGGCCTGTTGCTGGGTGGCCAACGCGGCGCGCGCGGCCTGGTCGGCCGAGCAGGTCTTGAGCGGCACGGTCGCGCGGAGCTGGCGGGCGCGGGCCATCTGCTCGGCGGAGAGCAGGAAGCGCGTGTTGGTGTAGGTGCTCGCGACGGGGTCGAATTCGAGCACCGACACCGATTGTTCGTTCTCGGGGACGAGGATGCGCTGCCATCGCCCGCCTGCCTCGGCATATTGAGTGCGGCCGTTGATGCAGCCGTCGGCACCCACGTCGAGATCCACCCGGTCTACCGCGGTGACCGTCACGCGGCTGCGCTCGGGGACCAGCGTGCACTGGAGTCTGCCCCGGGCCTGCGCCGCAGGAATGTTCGCCCTGGTGGCGGTGCTGCCTGCCGCGGGGACCGGCATCACCCGGGATTCGTCGAACCCCGGGCGCGTGAGGAAGACCAGGGCCGCGCCAAGGATCAGCACCGCGCCGCCGCCGGCGACCCATGCCGCTTCGCGCCGCCGGTCGCGCGAGAGCAGCATGCCGCCGCCCGCAAGCGCGACGCCGCCGAGCACCAGCATCAGCGCGGCGATCGCCATCCGGTTCTCGCGCGACACTTCGTTGCGCGCGCGCGCCTGGGCGATGGCGTCGCGGCGCTGCGCGTCGGCTTCGGCCGCGCTCGCCCGCGCGCGCTCCTCGGCTTCGAGC
>DATLJJ010000211.1:0-5471 GCA_035538975.1 Sphingomonas sp.
GGGTCCGATCGTGTTCCTCGCGTCGGACATGGCCGCCTATGTCACCGGCGCGGCGCTGCTGGTGGACGGTGGCGCCTTCGTGAACCTGCAATGAGGGCGCTCGTTGCTGCGACGGCCGGGCTGCTCGCAGTGGCGGCCCCCGCGTCGGCCGGCCAGACGCCGGCCAGCCAGCGAGTCTTCATCGCCAGCGATTCCACGGCACAGGTCTACGGCGCCGATCGCTATCCGCAGACCGGCTGGGGACAGCTGCTCAAATGCGGCCTCGCCCCCGACGTCCAGATCGAGAACCGCGCGATCGGCGGTCGCAGCACGCGCACCTTCATATCCGAAGGACGGTGGGACAAGCTGCTCGCCGACGCCACGCCTGGAGATCTGGTGCTGATCCAGTTCGGGCACAACGACGCGAGCAGCAACCGGCCCGAGCGCTACGCCCCGGCCGCCACGGTCTATCGCGACAATCTGCTGCGCATGATCTGGGAAGCGCGGGGGCACGGGTTGGTCCCGGTGCTCGTCACCCCGCCCGTCCGCCGCAGCTTCGAGGGCGGCCGCGCCAAGGCGGACTTCGCCGCGTACAGTCAGGTAATGCGCGAGCTGGTCGTCACCACCAACGCCCCGCTGATCGATCTTGAGGCGCGCTCGCAGGCACTGCTCGACCGACTGGGTGAAGAGGGCGCGCGGAAGCTCTACCTCCACTATACGCCGCAGAACGGTGCGCCCGGCTTCCCCAAGGGCGTCGACGACGACACGCATTTCAGCGAGCTCGGCGGCCGCGCCATGGCGAACCTGGTCGCGCAGGAGCTCAAGGGACTCAAGCAACCGGTCGCCGAGAAGGTGCTCGCCGAGCGTCCCGATCTCACGCGGACGACGCCGCTGGGCAGCGCGGCCTGCCGATGAGCACGCGGCGCCAGGTCGCGCTGTTCGTGACCTGCCTGGTCGACGCGATGCGTCCCCGGATCGGCTTCGCGGCGATCGACGTGCTCGAGGCCGCCGGCTGCGACGTGGCGGTGCCGCAGGCGCAGACCTGCTGCGGCCAGCCGGCTTTCAACTCGGGCGATCAGGCCGACGCGGCTACGATCGCGCGAAGGACGATCGAGGCGCTGGAGGGCTTTCCCTTTGTCGTGGTCCCCAGCGGCTCGTGCGCAGGCACGATCCGCGTCCATTATCCCGAGTTGTTCGCCGACGATCCCGTCTGGCTGCCGCGCGCGGAGGCGCTTGCCGCGCGTACCTGGGAGATCCTCGCGTTCCTCGACGAAGTCTGCGGCTGGCGGCCCGAAAATGTGGCGCTGCCCACCACCGCCACCTACCACGACAGCTGCTCGGGGCTGCGCGAGCTCGGAGTAAAGGCGCAGCCGCGCCGGCTGCTGCGCGAAGTCGAGGGGCTTTCGCTCAAGCCGCTGGCGGGCGAGGAGACGTGCTGCGGCTTCGGCGGCACCTTCTGCGTCAAATACCCTGCCATCTCCAATGCGATCGCCGACGAGAAGGCAGCGGCGATCGAAGCGAGCGGCGCCGACCTGCTGCTCGCGGGCGACCTCGGTTGCCTGATGAACATGGCGGGCAAGCTCCATCGCCGCGGATCGCCGGTGCGCGCGATGCATACGGTGGAGGTTCTGGCCGGAATGGGCGACGGCCCTGCAATCGGCGAGGAAGAATGAGCGGCGGGTTCAAGCAGCGCGCGGCGGCGGCGCTCGCCGATCCGGTGCTCAAGACCGCGGTCGAGCGTACCGCAGGCACCGCCGAGGCCAAGCGCGCGCTCGCAGTCGCCGCCTTCGCCGATTTCGAGGCGGCGCGCACGCGCGCGGCGGCGATCAAGGACCATGTGGTCGCCAACCTCGGACATTACCTCGAACAGTTCGAGGCAAACGCCGTCGCCGCCGGCGCGCAGGTCCACTGGGCCGAAACCGCCGATGAGGCGTGCCGCATCGTGGTCGACATCTGCCGCCGCGCGGGTGCCAAATCGGTCGCCCGCTCCAAGTCGATGCTCGGCGAGGAGATCGGCCTGCCCCATGCGCTCGCCGAAGCCGGCATCGAGCGCGTCGAGACCGATCTTGCGGAGCACATCATCCAGCTCGCCGACGAGCGGCCGTCGCACATCGTCTGGCCGGCGATGCACAAGACCCGCGATCAGGTGTCCGCGCTGTTCCGCGCGCGCCATGCCGAGCCGCACCTCGAGGAGACGATCGCCGCGATGGCCGAAAGCGCGCGGCGACATCTGCGTGCGGCTATGCTCGGCGCCGATGTCGGCATCTCGGGCGCCAACTTCCTGATCGCGGACTCGGGCGCAGTCTGCACCGTCACCAACGAAGGCAATGCCGAGCTGTCGGTGGTGCCGCCTCGGGTGCACATCGTTACCGCAGGCATCGAAAAGCTGGTCCCCTCGATGGACCACGCCGTGCACATGCTCCGCATGCTCGCCCGCTCGGCGACGGGTGCGGCGCTGACGCAATATACCAGCTTCTACACCGGCCCGAAGCGCGCCGATGACCTCGACGGACCCGAGGAGATGCACATCGTGCTGGTCGACAACGGCCGCACCAAGATGCGCGCCGAGGGGCTCGCCGAGATGCTCCGCTGCATCCGCTGCGGCGCCTGCATGAATCATTGCGTGGTCTTCAGGCAGATCGGCGGCCATGCCTATGGTGGCACCTATCCGGGGCCGATGGGCGCCGTGCTCACGCCTGCGTTCGACGGGCTCGCCGCCAGCCGCGACCTGCCCAATGCCTGCACGATGAATGGCAAGTGCCAGGAAGTCTGTCCGGTCAAGATCCCCCTCCCCACGCTGCTGCGCGGCTGGCGCGAGAAAAGCTGGCGCGAGGGGCTGGAGCCCGCGGGTACACGCGGCGCGGTGCGGCTCTGGGCGTGGGGCGCACGCCATCCGGGGCTGTACCGGCTGGGAAGCGCGGTGGCGGTGCGCGCGATGCGGCTGTTCGGCCGCGGCTGGATATCTTCGCTCCCGCTCGCAGGCGGCTGGACGCGCCATCGCGACATGCCCGCGCCGCAGGGACGCACCTTCATGGAGCTCTATCGCAGGGGAAAGCGGGCATGAGCGCGCGCGACGCGATCCTGCGCCGGCTCGCCGGCAATCCGGCGGGTGACATCCGCGCCGAAGCCGATGCGCTGCTGCGCGCGCCCGAACGGCCCGCGGTCGATCCCGCCGCGCTTGCCGAGGTTTTCGCAGAGAGGCTGGCCGGCCCCAGCGTCTCGGCCTCGCTCGATCGGATCGCGCGGCTGGAGGATGTGCCTGGCGCCGTCCGCCGCTATCTCGCCGACACCGGACTGGCGGGCCTCTACCTGCCCCCCGAACCGCTGCTCACGCCACTCGACTGGAGTGGGCTGACGATCGAATCGCACGCTGCGATCGACGGCGGCGCGGCGCTGGCGGTGGCAAGCGCCGCCGTCGCCGAAACGGGAACGCTGGTGCTCGACACAGCCCCCTCCGCGCCCATGCTTCCCAATTTTCTGGCGCTCCACCACATCGTCCTGGTGCGCGGCGAGACGCTCGTCGCATACCTCGAAGACGTATCGCCGCCAGCCGCCTGGCCGCGCGCAAGATATTGGATCACGGGCGTTTCAGGCACCACCGATATCGAAGGCCAATATGTCCGCGGCGCACACGGTCCGCGCTACCTGCATGTGCTCCTTCTCGGCTGACCGCTTGCAACTTTCGAATAGTCGTACAAATCACGAAAAATAGATTGTTGCGGTCCCGTGTTTGAGTCATACATGTTGGGACTAAATAACAGAAAATGAGAATGCGCCCCGAGCGGCGCACAGGGATTTATGGAGGGGAAGAATGACACGTTATATGTCTGTTAGTGCGGGCTTTTCATCGCGATTCGGGATTTCGGGCGCGGCGCTCGCAGTAGCACTCGCATGGGGGGCGCCCGCGCTCGCGCAGGAAGCTCCCGCCGCCGATCCGGCGACGGTTCAGGACGATTCGCAGGAAGAAATCGTCGTCTCGGGCTTCCGTGCCTCGCTGAACACCGCGCTCAACCAGAAGCGCGAGGAGACCGCCGCGGTCGACAGCATCGTCGCGGAGGACATCGGCAAGTTCCCGGACAGCAACCTCGCGGAATCGATGCAGCGCGTGCCGGGCATCGCGCTCTCGCGCGGTGACGGCGGCGAAGGCCGCAACATCTCGGTCCGTGGTCTCGGCGCCGGTTTCACGCGCGTGCGCATCAATGGGATGGAAGGCACCTCGCAGACCGGCTCGTCCGACATCTACGGCGCCGGCAACTCGGGCCGCAGCTTCGACTTCAACGTCTTCCCGTCGGAAATCTTCTCGGCGCTGTCGGTCCGCAAGACCACTTCGGCCGACGTCGAGGAAGGCTCGCTCGGCGCGACCGTCGACCTAAAGGCGCCCAAGCCGCTCGATTTCGACAAGGATTTCACGCTCTCCGCCACTGTGCGCGGCGTTTACAACGAGATCAGCAAGAAGGTGGACCCGCGCGCGTCGCTGCTGGTCTCCAAGAAGTTCGCCGACGGCACCTTCGGAATCCTCGGCTCGTTCGCCTATCAGAAGCGCCACATCCGCGAAGTCGGCTATTCGGCGGTGGACATCCTGGCCTCCAACACCAACGGTCTTGCCCAGACGCTGGTCGGCGCGCCGGCGGGTTCGACCATTTCCTTCCCCTTCTGCACCCCGGCCGGAGGCTTCACCTACAACGGCACCGTCTACAACAACCCGATCATCGGGCTCTCCGGCAAGGGCTCGACGGCCGGCAATTGCAGCACGGGCAATCCGCGGACCAGCGACCCCGCCGCCTTTGCCGACGTGTTCAACCGCGGCGTGACCGTCACCACCAACCCGACAACCGGCGCCATCACCGTCGTGGGCGGCACCAAGGCCTTCCTGCCGCGCCTGCCGCGCTATGTGAACTCGGAGCAGGACACCGAGCGTCTTGGCGGGACGCTTACGCTGCAGTTCTCGCCCGATGACGACACCGATATCAGCATCGACGCGCTCTATTCGCGCTACGACGTCACGCGTCGCGACAACTATATCGCAGGCATCTCCTTCGGCCGCAGCGTCACCAACAACGGCCAGCCGATGGTCTCGGTGCGCGACATCGAGTTCGATCAGAACGGCTCGCTCGTCTATGGCCTGTTCGACGGCGTCGACGTGCGCTCCGAAGGGCTGGTCGATCATTGGATCTCGGACTTCAAGCAGGGCAACCTGAACTTCCGTCACCGGTTCACCGACGCCTTCGAACTGAGCATGTTCTTCGGCATGAACCAGTCGGTGTGGTGGGGCCCGAAGCGCTTCCAGACCTTCATCGACGCGATCGACACCGACAATTTCTCGATCGATTTCCGCGACGGCGGTTCGGTCCCGAAGATCGGCTTCGGCTTTGACGTCGCGAACCCTGCCAACTTCAGCTACGCGCCCGCGCTTTCCGACGGGACGGTGCTCGGCGGGTTCAGCTTCCAGGGCAAGCCCTCGAAAAATCAGACGGACAACCTCACGGCCGAGG
>DATLJJ010000212.1:0-2128 GCA_035538975.1 Sphingomonas sp.
GCAAAGCGAGACCGGCCTGTCTGCAGCGGAGCTGTTCGGCAGAGCCGATCAGGCGATCGCCGCCGGGCAGACGCAGGACGCCGAAGCCCTCTACCGCGCCCTCGCGCGCGATCCGGACATCGAGGTCCGATCGGAGGCGCGCTTCCGGCTGGGCATGATGCTCGATCGCCTCGGCCGGAAGCGCGATGCCGCAGTCGCCTTCCGCGCCTTGCTCGACGAGAAGCCGGGTGCCGCGCGCGTGCGCATCGAGCTCGCACGGGTGCTCACCGAGCTCGGGGACGAAACCGCCGCGCGGCGCGAGCTGCGCCAGGCGCAGGCCGGGGGGCTTCCGCCCCAGGTGGCGCAGGCCGTGAACCAGTTCAGCGCCGCACTGCGATCACGCAAGCCGCTCGGCGCCAGCCTGGAATTCGCGCTGGTGCCCGACAGCAACATCAACCGCGCAACCGATTCCGAAACGCTCGACACGATCATCGCCCCGCTCGAGCTGTCCCGCGACGCACGCGAGACCTCGGGCATCGGCGCGCGCGTCGGCGGGCAGGTCTATGCGCGCCAGGCGATCGGCAAGGATCTCGCGCTGCTGCCGCGCATTTCGGGCCAGGGCGAATTCTATCGACAGGGCGCTTTCAACGACGTCTCGCTCTCGACGCAGCTCGGCCTCGAATGGTCTCCGGGACGCCACCGGCTGCGGCCTTCGGTCGGCGTCACGAATCGCTGGTACGGCGGCAGGCCCTATGCCCGCACCGCCAGCGCCACGCTGAACTGGCAACGTCCGCTCGGCACCAGAGCCCAACTCGACGCGACCGCCGCCGTCGCGCTCACCCGCTATCGGCTGAACGACCTCCAGGACGGGATGCTGTGGAATGCCGGCATCGCTTATGAGCGCGCTTTCGATGCGCGATCGGGCGGCAGCGTACGGCTGAGCGGCACCCGCCAGACCGCACGCGACCCGGGCTATGCCACTGCGTCGGGCGGAGTCGATCTGCTCTACTGGCACGAGCTCGGCAAGACGTCGGCCTATGCGACGCTCGGCGGCCGCCGGCTAGAAGGGGACGCCCGGCTGTTCCTCTTTCCCGACCGTCGCCGCGAATGGACGCTCAACGCCGGCGCCGGCGCCACTTTCCGCGCGCTGCAGCTCCATGGTTTCGCGCCGCTGGTCCGGGTAGAGGTCGAGCGCAACTGGTCCACGGTCGGGCTCTACGACTATCGCCGCGTGGCAGGTACCTTCGGGATCACCCGGGCGTTCTGAAACGCCCGGCGGCCAGAGTCCGCTAGAGGAAGAAGTCTCCCGTCGCGAACTGATATCCTGCGGCCTGGGTCGTGACCCCGATCGAGAGGTCGGCGAGGCCGTCGCCGTTGAGATCGGCCTCGACCAGCCACGAGGTCCCGCTGCCGGTGACGCGCAGCTCGCCGGCGACATGGCCGAAGCCGGCTGCACCGATGAAGGCCAGCTCGCCGTCGATCCCGCTCAGGTCGAGCACGTCGCCCGCCGCAAAGTCGGTCACCTGATCGCGTGCATCGCGCGCGGTCTCGCCGAACACGAACCGGTCGTTGCCCGCGCCGCCGGTGAGCAGGTTGGCCTTCCAGTCCCCCGCCAGCACATCGTCGAAGCCGGAACCGACGACGTTCTCGATACCCACCAGCGTATCGACGCCGGCGCCGCGCGTGTTCTGGTCTTCCTGCCACGACAGGTCGATCTCCACGCCCGCCGCCGCTTCGGCATAGCTCACCGTGTCGGTGCCGGCGCCGCCTGCGATCACATCGTCGCCCGCGCCGCCGTCGAGGATATCGTCGCCGTCGCCGCCCCACACGCTGTCCTGGCCTTCGCCGCCCTGCACGACGTCGCCGCCGGCGCCGCCCGAGAGCCAGTCCTGCCCTTCGCCGCTCGCCAGCCAATTGGCCTCGCCACTGCCGAACAGCACGTCGTCGAAGCCGGTGCCGATGGCGTTCTCGATGCCCTGCAGCGTGTCGGCGCCCGCGCTCCACGTATCCTGCGCGCCGCTCGAGGACAGGTCGACCGACACCCCGCCCGCGACGCCCGAGTAATTGGCCGTGTCGTTGCCGGTACCGCCGTCGAGCACGTCGTTGCCGCCGCCGCCAACCAGCCAGTCGTTGCCTGCACCGCCGTCGA